>JBIKTA010000131.1:0-6674 GCA_044348315.1 Burkholderiaceae bacterium
GCGTGCGTTGGCTGTTTGCGGTTCGATTGCTGTCGGGTTCTGGGTCCTGTTCGCCTTGATGCTCGGGGTTGACCTCGGTCCTGCCGTTGCGGGCCTCGGAAAGCCGCGCGGATGAGCGCTTTCGACGCTTTGTTGCAGGGGTTCGCGGTCGCGCTGCAGCCCACCTATTTGCTCTACGGCTCCGTCGGCTGTCTGGTCGGTACCCTGGTCGGCGTGCTGCCCGGGATCGGTCCGGCGCTCACGATCGCGCTCCTGTTGCCGCTCACTTACAAGGCGCCCGCCGCCGGCATGTTTGTGCTGTTCGCCGGTATCTACTACGGTGCGATGTACGGGGGCTCCACCACCTCGATCCTGCTCAACACGCCGGGTGAGTCGGCTACCGTGGTGACGGCCCTCGAGGGCAACCGCATGGCGCGCAAGGGGCGGGCAGGAGCGGCGCTCGCCTTTGGTCCGGCCGAGTATTTCAGTCTTATGGTGCTTGCGCTGGTTGCGGTGACTGCAGTGCTTGGCAGTTCCGTGCTGCGTGGGTCGGTGAGCCTCGCCGCCGGCCTGCTGTTCGGGCTGGTCGGGGTGGACCTGCAGACCGGTCAGCCGCGATTTACCTTTGGTCAGGTCGAGTTGCTCGATGGCATTGAGGTCACGATTGCGGCGGTCGGTCTTTTCGCTGTGGGCGAGGCGATCTTCCTGGCCTGGCAGGGGCGCGAGGCTCGGCGGGCCGAGGCCTACCGGGTCACCGACCGCCTGATGCTGAGCCGCGAGGATTTCCGGCGTTCCTGGAAGCCCTGGCTGCGCGGCAGTCTGCTCGGTTTTCCGATCGGCGCGATGCCGGCGGGCGGTGCCGAGTTGCCAACGCTCCTCAGCTACTACACCGAGAAAAAACTCTCCCGTCATCCGGAGGAGTTCGGCCATGGCGCGATCGAGGGCGTTGCCGGCCCCGAGGCCGCCAACAATGCGTCGGCGGCAGGGGTGCAGATGCCCGTGCTGACGCTCGGCATCCCCACTTCTGCGACAGCGGCCATCATCCTGTCGGCCTTTGAGTCCTACGGCATCCAGCCTGGTCCGACACTCTTCACCCAGCAGGGCGCGTTGGTATGGACCCTGATCGCGAGTCTCTACATCGGCAACGTGATCCTGCTGATCCTCAATCTGCCACTGGTCGGCCTGTGGGTGCGGTTGCTGCGCATTCCGCTGCCCTGGCTCTACGCTGGCATCATCGTGATCTCGGCGGCCGGCGTATTTGGTGCGAGCAACTCGGTCTTCGACCTGCTGTTGCTATTTGCATTCGGACTGCTCGGTTTTCTCTGCCGCCGCTTCGATTTCCCGGTCGCACCCATGATCATCGGGCTGATCCCGGGCCCGATGGCCGAGCAGTCGCTGCGTCAGGCGCTCACGATCAGCATGGGCAGCTACACGACCTTCGTGACCCGCCCGATCTCGGCGACTATTCTCGCGATCGCGCTGCTGCTGATGTCGCCCTGGCTGCTGCGTTGGTGGAGCAGGAAGCGGGCAGAGGCCTGAGCGGGGCCTCTGCAGATGAGGGAGGATCCCATGTGCAAACATACCGTGCCGCCCAGCCGCGTTCGAGCGGCCCAGCCTCAAGGAGATTCGCATGCGTGATTTTGTCGGCTACGGGCCCCAAGCGCCCACGCCGCGCTGGCCGGGCGGCGCGCGCCTGGCGCTGCAGTTTGCCCTGAACTACGAGGAAGGTGCCGAGCGCAGCGTGCTCGATGGCGACCAGCGGGACGAGCTCGGGCTCGCCGAAGTGCCCGGGGGCCGGTTGCCGGCGGGTGAGCGCGATCTTGCCTTCGAGTCGATGTACGAATTCGGCAGCAGGGTTGGGGTCTGGCGGATCCTGCGTCTCTTTGCCGAGCGGCAGCTGCCGCTCACGCTCTTTGCGGCTGCCCGCGCGCTTGAGCGCAATCCGCAGGTGGCGCTCGCGGCGACGCGCGCCGGACATGACATCTGCTGCCACGGCTGGCTCTGGATCGAGCCGTTCAGGTTGAGCGAAGATGAGGAGCGCGAGCAGATCGCCCGAGCTGTGGCCTCGATCCGGGCCCTGACCGGCGAGCGACCCCTGGGGTGGTACTGCCGTTATGGGCCCAGCGACCGTACCCGCAGGCTACTGGTCGAGGAGGGCGGTTTTCTGTACGACTCCGATGCCTACAACGACGAGCTGCCCTACTGGGTGCGGTGTGGCGGACGGCCGCATCTGGTGGTGCCCTACACCATGGACGCCAACGACGGGAAGTACGCGGCGCCGGCGGGCTTTGTCAGTGGCGACGACTTCTTCACCTACCTGAAGGACAGTTTCGACCAGTTGTACCTGGAGGGCGCGGACAGTCCGCGCATGATGTCGGTGGGCCTGCACGCGCGCATCTCGGGGCGGCCGGGGCGGGCGCGCGCGCTGGCGCGCTTTCTCGACTATGTGTCGGGGCATCCCGATATCTGGATCTGCCGCCGCCTTGACATCGCCCGTCACTGGATCGCTCAGCATCCACCGCCTGCGGCAGCGGATTGACACCCCCCATTCAGCCCCCTATCCTCGCATCGCCATCAAGGAGTGTCCCACCATGCGCCCGTCAAAAGCCCCTGATCTCCATCGCCGCCTCTGGCTTGCCGCATCGGCGAGCAGCCTCGCCCTGCCGGCGATCGCCTTCGCGCAGGATCGCTATCCCTCGCGCGCGATCCGTATCGTGGTCGGGTTCGCGCCGGGCGGACCGACCGACATTCAGGCCCGTCGGCTGGCGGCCCGGCTCTCGCCCATCCTGGGGCAGAGCGTTGTGGTGGACAACAAGCCGGGTGCGGCGACCACCATCGCAGTGGCCGAAGTCGCCCGAGCGCCTGCTGACGGCTACACGCTCTACTTTGGCGGATCGGGGGCCTACGCGACTACGCCGGTGACCTTGCCGAGCCTTCCCTACGATCCGCTGCGTGATCTGGCCCCGGTCGCGCTGACCGGCGAGGAGCAGATCGCGATCGCGGTGCATCCGTCGGTGCCTGCCGCGACGCTGGGAGAACTGGTCGCGCTCGTGCGCGCCCATCCTGACAAGTACTCGTTTGCAAGTTCGGGCGCGGGCAATATCACCCACCTGACCGGCGAGTTGCTCAAGCATCGCGCTGGCAAACTGGCGCTCACGCATGTCGCCTACAAGGGCGCGGCCCCTGCGGTCAACGATGTGCTCGCGGGCCATGTCGCGGTCGTGATTGGCGGCCTGGGCAGCGTCTATCCTCACCATAAGGCTGGCAAGCTGCGCGTGCTTGCGATCACCTCCGAGAGCCGCGCGTCCTATGCCCCGGAGATCCCGACCTCGGCCGAGTCCGGCATGAAGGGCCTGATCTCGGGCAGCACCCTCGCACTGCTCGCGCCCGGAGCAACGCCGCCGGCGATCATCGATGCGCTCGCGCAGGCCGTCTCCCGGGTGATGGCTGATCCGGCGCATCTGCAGGAGATGCGTCAGGCCTCGATCGAGCCGGTCATCGGCTCGACGCCAGCCAGCACGCGGGCCTTGCTCGTGCGCGAGATCGAGATGTGGGCGGAGCTCGTCCGCTCGACGGGCCTCAAGCTGGGATAAGCGCAGGCCGCCCGGTCAGCGCAGCGGCGCGGCAGGCTGCTGCTGGCGCCACTCGCTCACAATCTCCTCGCCGGTCGCGCACCAGACGCCGGGCTGGCGCAGGATATGCGCCAGCGCCCGTTCGAAGGGGTCGATCCGGTGAGGCTGACCGGTGATGAATGGATGCACGGCGATGTTCATCACCCGCCCGCCCTCCGCGTAGAGCGTCTCGAACTCGTCGATCATCTTGGTCGCAAAGGCCTCGCCTTCCATGCCACGCCGCCAGCAGATGCTGTCGTTGATCTCCATGCTGTAAGGCAGCGAGGTCAGCTGGCCGCTGCCCACGCGAACGGGCGTGGGTTGGTCATCGTGGTAGAGGTCGCACAGATAGCCAATGCCGGCCTCGGCAATCAGATCGGGCGTGCGTCGCGTGTTCGATGCGGCCGGTGA
This sequence comes from Burkholderiaceae bacterium, assembly GCA_044348315.1. Taxonomy (GTDB): domain Bacteria; phylum Pseudomonadota; class Gammaproteobacteria; order Burkholderiales; family Burkholderiaceae_E; genus SYIM01. The sequence continues at coordinate 4,002 of JBIKTA010000131.1, forward strand.
GAACCAGCCCGGGAGCCCGCGACCCGTGTGCCGGCGATGGATCTCCTGGCAAACCTCGATCGCGGCCCGCTCCTCATCCTCGGAAAAATTCCAGTGGTAGCGGCTGTTGTAGAGGCCATGCGACATGAACTCCCAGCTGCGTTCCAGCATCGCCTGTGCGATCGGGGGGTACATGTCGAGCACCGCCATCGACAGCGATACCGTGCAACGCACCGCCAGACGGTCGAAGACCTCCAGCAGCCGCCAGAAGCCCGCCCGGTTGCCATAGTCGCGCAACCCGTAACCGAGGATGTCCGGGTGCGGGACACGCGGCCAGGGGTCGCGGACCCGCACCAGCGCCGGCAGGTACTCGTAATGCTCGACATTGGGCGCCACCCAGAGCGCCAGCCGCGCGCCGCCCGGCCACTGCACCGGCGCACGGTCCGGCATCGCGCTGTAGTCCAGCCGTTCGGCCATCCCAATCGGCGGTGTGTTCGGGTTCATGGCCGTGCTCCGGGCCGCTCGGGTCCGCCCGCCTGCCCGGCGCGCTGTTCGGCACCGCAGCCTGCGGCTTGCCCCGCGGTGGGTGGTGGCTTGATCGAGCAGGCTTCGGCCAGATGCGCGAGGACCTCGCCGGGCAGCCGCCAGTCCGCGTCCGGCGCGCTCGCAAGCCGCGCGAGCAGGCTGCGCAGGGCACCGATCCGGCTCGGCATCCCGCTCACCCAGGGATGGATCGGCAAGCCGAAGCAGGCGGGTCCCCGACCGTTTGCGCATTCGCTACGCAGTCGTGTGAACGCGGCCTCGGTGAGCGCCGCGTGGGCGCGCGGCTCGAGGTTGCGCAGCCACTGGCATTGCACGTCATCCCACTCGGGTGACAGCGGCAAGGCCGCGAGCGGCGGTTCGGTCAGCAGCGCGAACGGACGGTCGTCGTTGCACCAGTCGAGCGTGTAGCTCAAACCCGCCTGGGCGAGCAACCCGAAAGTGTCGGGCGTCGTGCCCCAGTCCTGGCTCAGCCACCCGGTCGGCGGTCGCCCCGTCGCGCGGGTAAGCGTTGAAACGGCATGATCGATGTGCTCACGCTGCTCGGCAATCGTCATGCCGGAATGCATCAGCTGGTTGGCGGCGATCCCGTGCCCGATCCACTCCACGCCCTCCGACGACAGGCGATCGACCAGCCCGGGCAGCCGTTCAACCAGCCGAGCGCTCATCGCCACCCCCGCCCGGATGCCTGCCTCTTTCAGCGCATCAAGCACGCGAAACACGCCGATTCGCAGACCGTATTCGCGCTGGGTCCAACTGCGGAAGTCCGGGTCGAAGCTGCCGTACTCACCGACAAAGCGCGGATCGCGCCGCGCGTCGGGCGCCGGATCAGCGTCCCAGTGCTCGAGAATCAGAAGGGCAAAAGCCTGAAGCCGGGTCGGTCCAGTCTGACCGGTCAGTTCATCGGGTGCGCGGTAGCGGTAGAGGGTATGGTCCATGGTCGATGCCGCGTTCAGCCAACTCCCCATTATGCCGACAATCGGCAGGTCTCGCCCGGCCCCGGACGCTTGCCGCAGCGGCCCTGGCGCACGGTCAGCTCTTCCTCGACGCACTTCTCGACCTTTTCTACCGTGAAGGGCGTGGTGATGGCCGTCCAGCATCGGGTGCGGAAGGCTTCGAGGACGACATAGGTGTCAGCGAATACGCGGACTTCAGGCATCGCGTATTCACCTCAAAGCTTGAACGGAGCAGGCAGGTCGTACTGAGCGAGCAACTTGCTCAATCCGCCAAGGACACGGGGGCTACGCGAAGCAGCGCGGTGACCTCGCATAGATGCGCGATGTCGTGAACGCGGTCATTGTCGATGAGCTTCTCAAGCGAGACACTCGGCACCAGCAGGGAAGCGGCGAAGCTGTTCGCCAACTGCTCGATACGCTTGCCCTTGCCGCGCTCCTCGAAGGAGTTCGACTCACGGTTCTCAGGCTTCATTGCATCCCATGCGTCCAGCCCTTAGCCTCGCGCGCCGCTTTGACGCGAAAGCCGATCAGTTTTTGAGAGATATCGTGATCGGCGATACCCGCATGCTGGTCACTCATCCGGTCAGCAACACGCATCGGCAACTCGAGCCCGAGCAGCTGGTTGCTGCCGGCGTGACCCCTGATCTCGTTTGGATATCGGTGGGGCTCGAGACGATTGATGACATATTGTGGGACGTCGATCAAGCGCTCGAGGTGGCGGTCAGCGCCGCCTGAGCGTGTCGCACACGCAAAGGAGAGCTTTGATGAAAGTTTCCGCGCAGCCCGCACGCAGGTTGGAATTCGCGCTGCGAGCGCGACGGGTCGCCGCGGCGATTGCCGTCTCTGCCTTGCTGAGCGGGCCGGCGCTGCTTGCCGCTCAGACCTCCGCCGAGGCGCTCGCCGACACCGTCTGCTCGGCCTGCCACGGCCGCAATGGGCTCAGCATCAGCGACACCATCCCCAACCTCGCCGGCCAGCGTGTCGGCTACATCGAGAACCAGTTGCGCGCGCTGCGCGATGGTAGCCGCAAGAGCGGTGTGATGAATGCGATTGCAGCCCAGATCCCCGAAGCCGACCTGCAGCCGCTCGCCGCTCATTATGCGGCGATGAATGGTCCCGTGGCGGGTGCGTCGAATCGCTCTGCGCCATCACCGGCCCTGGCGGGCAGTGCGATGGCATTTCCGAGCGATTACCGCGA
>JBIKTA010000132.1:0-6628 GCA_044348315.1 Burkholderiaceae bacterium
CAAACATATCCTTCATCTTTCCGGCCATGCTGCCCAGCATCTCGGGGCAGGCAATGAGCAGGGCGTCGGCAGACAGGATCAGGGATGAATCCACCCGATCGCAGCGCCGCAACAGCGTTTCGACCTCGGGTTCGCGGCGAGCGCCCCGAGCGGCTGCGCTCGCCAGTTGTTGCGTCCCGCCTGTGTGGGACCACCAGGCCACGATCAGGCGCCTCACGTCGGCTCCTTGACCGAGAGGCAAGCTGGAACATGCGAAAGCGCTGGGATGACAGCTCCCATCTGGCTTATCCTTGTACGGATGAAACGCTTCATTATCGTTGCGGCCGCAACACTGTGCCTGCTGAGGCCGTATCCGGGCCTGGCCGAGGAACCCGATAGCCTGCCCGATGCCGGCGCCACGACGACTGAGGGCGGCCAGGACTCGCGCGTTGTCGAGTCGGTGCCGCGTGCGGCCTGGAATGCCTACCTCGAGGGGGAGCGACTGCTGAGGCAAACCGGCGTGGCGAGCGATCCGGCCCAGGCCTGTCAGCATTTCGATCGGGCGGTGCGCCTGGCTTCGCCTGCCGTCTTGCCCCAGGCCGATTATCGGGTCGGCCTCTGTCATCTCTATGGCTGGGGACGTCCCCGCGACGCGGCCGAGGCGGCGCCCTGGTTTCGTCGCGCGGCGGAGCGCGGGCTCGCGGCCGCGCAGACCCAGTGGGGCGTGGCACTGTTGCGGGGCCGGGGCGTTGAGCGTGACCTGGGGTCTGCCGCATTGTGGTTGCGGCGGGCGGCGCAGGCGGGTCACACACCGGGCATGCTCGCGTTGGGTCTCATGATGCAGACGGGTCAGGTGCCGGGGGCCACGGCGCGCGATGGCATTGACTGGCTGCGCCGGGCGGCCGAGGTCGGCGACTCATCGGCGGCGCTGGCGCTCGCCCAGGCCTATCGATCGGGTCGTGGTGTCGTTGCCGATCCAAATGGTGCTAGCCGGTGGTTGCAGCGTGCCGCCGATGCGCGCAATCCGGCTGCGCAGTTGCTCCTGGCCCAGTGGTACCTCGAGGGCAAGGTCGTCGAGCGCTCGGCCCTGCACGCGTACACCTGGGGCCGGATCGCCGATGCGCAAGCGCTCAGGCTCGCAGATCGTGCAACGGTGGCGCGTCTATCCCAGCGCGCGCAGGCGATTCTGCGCGAGGCCGCGGCCGGACTCAGCGCGGCGCAATTGCTCGAGGCGCAAAGCCTGGCCCGGGACTGGACGCCCGGCAGTCTCGCGCTCCACCCGGTGCGTGAGTCGGGTGACGCGCCACGGGCAGCCGAGCGCAGCCTGACCGAACCGGCCCCGGTGGCCCCGCCCGTGTCGGTGCGCCCACCGCTTTCCGAGACGGCGCCACCACGCCCGGCAGCCCGGGGTCGATTCAGTGCGGGCAGCGGGTTTTTCGTGAGTCGTGAAGGCCATCTTGTCACCAACGACCACGTTGTGCGCGACTGCCGCGTGGTGCGCTTGCCCGACGGTCAGACCGTCGATGTGGTCGGTCGCGACACGCGGGCCGATCTTGCCCTGCTGCGTGCTCGCCCGGTTACCCAGATCGCGCGTCTGAGGCAGGACAACCGCATTCGGCAGGGCGAGGATGTGCTCACCTACGGCTATCCCTTGCACGGGGTGCTGTCCTCGTCCGGGCAACTTGGTGCCGGTATGGTCACTGCGCTCTCTGGGCTACGCGACAATGCCCTTCAGCTGCAGATTGATGTGCCGGTTCAGTCGGGCAACAGCGGCGGTCCGCTAATCGATCAGCGCGGTCAGGTCGTGGGCGTGGTCGTCTCCAAGCTCAATGCCTTGCGGGTGGCGCAGATCACCGGAGACATCCCGCAAAACGTCAATTTCGCCGTCCGTCTCGAGCCGCTCAGGGCGCTCCTCGAGCGCCATGGCGTGCCGCTCGAGGCACCGCCGGTCAGGGCCTCGGCCAAGGATCGACAAAGCATTGCCGAAGAGGCGCGCGCCTTCACCACAGCGGTGATCTGCGAACGCACCTGAAAATAATGGTTGCCTTGAGCCGCTGCGACCGAAGGCGGTGGGCCGGAGGCTGCTCGGCGGCCGTCGACCGTTCAGACGAAAAAGAGCGTGGCGAGTCCTAGGAAGATCAGAAAACCCAGCGAGTCGGTGCTGAAGGTGAGCAGCACCGAAGAGCCCAGCGCCGGGTCGCGCCCCAGGCGTTGAAGGGCCAGTGGAACGGCCATCGCGACGAGTGCACCCATCAGGAGATTGAGGATCATCGCGAGCGTCATCACGACGCCCAGCAAAAAGCCTTCCGCTGTGTCGGAGTAGAGCCACCAGGCAAATACGCCGGCGATGCCGCCCCAGACCAGTCCATTGAGTCCCGCAACGGCGATTTCCTTGACGAGGAGCGTCCGGGCATTGCGTAGCGTCAGTTGTCCCAGGGCCAGCGAGCGGATGATGAGGGTCATCGTCTGGTTACCCGAGTTGCCGGCAATGCCCGCCACGATCGGCATCAGCGCGGCCAGCGCGACCACGCGCTCGATCGTGTGTTCGAAGGCGCCGATCACCCGGGAAGCAAAGAACGCCGTGCAGAGGTTGAGCGCCAGCCAGAGCCAGCGGTTGCGGGCCGATTGCCACACGCTCGAGAACAGATCTTCGCCTTCTCTCAAACCTGCCTTCGCGAGGGCTTCCGAGTCGCTGTCCTCGCGGATGACATCGACCATTTCGTCCACGGTCAGCCGCCCGATCAGACGGTTGTAGGGGTCGACCACCGGGGCTGAGACCAAGTCGTAGCGTTGGAAGGCCATCGCCGCCTCGCTCGCATCGTCGTAGGGCGCAAGCGTCAACACGTCCCGCCGCATGACGTCGACGACCAAGGCCTCGGGCGGATTGAGCAGCAGCCGTTCGAGCGAGACCGCCCCGGCGAGCCTGCCTCCCGGTTCGACCACGAAAATCTGATCGGTATGATCCGGCAGCTCACCGCGCGTTCGCAATTCCCGCAGTACCGAATCGATCGAGTGGCCCGAGTCGACGCCCACCGCGTCGAAGTCCATCAATGCGCCGACCGAGCCTTCTGGGTACGACATCGAAGCGCGGAGTTGCTCTCGCTCCTCTTGCGACATCGCCCGGCGGACCGCCTCGACGACGTCAGACGGCAGGTCGGGGGCCAGCTCGGCGATCTCGTCCGCATCCAGGCTTTCGACCGCCCCGACCAACTCGTCGGTATCCATCGAGCGGATCAGTGATTCCCTCACCGAGTCCGAGACCTCGAGCAGGATCTCGCCGTCGCGCTCGGGCTTGACCATATCCCAAACGGTGATCCGATCCGCATGTGGGAGCGACTCCAGCACGTAGGCGACATCGGCCGGATGCATGCGCTCGAGCCGCGCACCCAACTCATTCAGATGCTGACGCTCGACGAGGCTTGCCACCAGTTGGTGCCGATCCGCATCCTCGCCATGGGATTGCCGGTGGGCGAGTTCCAGCACGATGTGGTGCCGGCCCAGCAATTCCTGGATTTCGGTCAGAGCCCTGGACGCTGCTTCCGGATCACGCGGCTGCTCGCTGCCCTCGGCGTCGCGCGCAGGCGTCTCGGCGGCCGCCGAATGGTCGACGCCGGTGGGATCCGGGCTGTTTACGCCGCTCATGTTCTGGGGCGCCCTCCTGGCGGGCTCAGTTCGAGTCGAAGCGCTTCGTACACCGATTTGCAGTCGGGGCGGATGCCGCGCCAGATGAGGAAGGATTCTGCAGCCTGCTCGACCAGCATGCCCAGTCCATCAGAGATCGTCGGGAGACCGGCGCGCTCGGCTGCGAGCATGAACGCTGTGGCGTGCGCGCCATAGACCATGTCATAGGCGAGCGTGGCGCCTGCGAGTGCATCACCGTCGATCGGCGAGGCCTCTGATGAAAGACCGGAAGAGGTGGCGTTGATCACCAGGTCCATGCCTTTGGGCAAGGTGCGCAGGTCGCCGCTCGTGATGCGGTGGCCCAAGGAAGCGCTGAAATGCGAGGCGAGTTCGGATGCCCGCTCAGGCGTGCGATTGGCGATGTGAACCCTGCCTGCGCCGGCATCGAGAATCGGCTTTACCACGCCGCGCGCGGCGCCGCCTGCACCGAGCAGCAACACGGCCGCCCCTTGCATGGAGATGTTCAAGCGGTGCTCGATATCGTGAACGAGTCCCGTGCCGTCGGTGTTGTCGGCCAGTATTCCCTCCGGGCCCAGCGCCAATACGTTGGCGGCGCCAGCGGCTTGCGCGCGTGCGGTCGATCGGTCAGCCCGTGCACACGCCTCGACCTTGAAGGGCAGTGTCACGTTGAGACCTTTTCCGCCGTGGTCGAACCATTCCCGCACGGCAGCCTTGAAACCGTCGAGCGGGGCGAGGAGTTTCAGGTAGTCGATCGGATGACCCGTCTGCGCGGCAAACATCCGATGAATCGCCGGCGACCGGCTATGTTCGATCGGGTGACCGATCACCGCGTATCGGTCCACCCTCACGGTTGCACCTCGGCCTCTTGCTCGGCGAGCGCCGCATCGCCGTTCCTGCTTGCGGTCTCGATCGCTCCGAGATGGCGGGCTGTAACCGAGAGATCGACCTCATCGCAGTCATCGATTTCGATGGCAATCGGACGGCCGGGTGGCAGCGACGGCAGCCCCGCGATGCGGAAATAAAGGGGAGCGGCGACCAGTCGGACCACGTCCTCGCGAACCACCACGGCTTCGGTACGTCGAATGCTTTCCTGCTTGAGCCAGCGCAGGCACCAGAGACGCTCCATGCGTTGCTGGAAATCCTGGTAGGCCGTGTGACGCGACTCGAATGCCGTGATGATCGAGAAAATCGATGCGTCCTTGGGGCCGTAGGCGGGGCGATCGCCCGCGAGCAGTGCGATCAGCTGGCGCTGGTTCACCAGGTCCACGTAGCGGCGCAGGGGCGAAGTGCTCCAGATGTATTGGGCAACGCCAATCCCTTCATGCTCGAGCGCCTGGGTGCTCATCCTGACCCGTCCCGCTTGCTGCGAGCGATAAATCCCCGTCACTTGGTGCTCGGCGAGCAACTCGCCCCAGAGGCTGTTGGCGAGGATCATCATTTCGGCCACGATCCGGTCAAGCGGCGCACCACGCTGACGTGTGACGATCTCGATCCGTTCGGATCCGTTCGCGCGGTCGATGCGGAAACTGAAGTCGGTTCGGAACCGTGGCTCCGGTTTGCCCCGGACCCGCTCGCGCTCCTTCGATGAGGCAAGCGTCAGCTGCCAGAGCACCGAAAGCGCGTGTCCATGGGGCAGGTGGGCGGCACGGGTCTCGTCAGCAAGCAGTTCCTCGGTGTAGCGCCCGCCGATTTCGTCGTGCCGCAGATTGTCGACGATCGTGACACGCTCGACCCTGGAGTGATGGGTTTCGATTCGGCTGCAGTCGGCCGAGATGTCGAGATAGAGCGACAGGGCGGGAACCGTGCGCCCCTGGTCAAGCGAGAAGACACCGACGGCGGGGTCGGGCAGCATCGTGATCTTGTCGCCGGGCATGTAAACCGAGGACATGCGATCGCGGGCGATCAGGTCCAGCCGTGATCCGGGCTCGATCGCAAGCGCTGGCGCGGCGATATGGATGCCTACCCGCCAGCCGCCTTCAGGGCGCGCGTGGACCGACAGGGCATCGTCGATTTCGGTCGTGCTGGAATCGTCGATCGAAAAGGCCGCGACCTCAGCGGTTTCGAGCGACTCAGCGCGTTCCAGGGGCAGGGCCTGGGCGGCATGCGCCGCATCAAATCCTGTTCCGGCAGGAAACTGCTCGGCTGCGAAGCGGCCAAGGTGAAGATCGACCGTCGAGGCGAATGCGCCGAGTCGTAGCAGCAGCCGTTCGGGCGTGCCCTCCGATTGACGCAGTGCGAGATCGAGCGCGCGGTACTCGATGCTGCTGCGGTCGGGTCGGGCAAGCAGGAACGCGGCCTGCGAGCCGATCTCAGGGGGCAGGCGACCCTCGAGCATCTCATTGGCGAGTGCCTCGATCCTGCGCTCCTGCTCGCGTCGGCGGGCCACCCCGGCAAGCGCCGCCGTCACGGTCTCCGCGGGCGCGGCTCGAAACCGTCCACGCCCCTTTCTCTGGAAATGGATCGGTGCATCGAAGAGCGCGAGCAGCATCGCCGTCGACTGGACGGCATCGGGCTGCCCGCCAAAATAGTCAGCGGCGATCGCCTCAAAGCCGAATTCCTCCTGGGGCGCGCACTCCCACAAGAAGCCCGCGTCCAGGCCCTGCGCGACCGCCTTCGCGTCTTCGATCAGCCGACTCGCCGCAGGCGAGTCAAAGCGCAGCAGCACATGGGCCGTCTTGATCTTGACCCGCCGCCCGCTGGCGAGTTCGACCTGCAGGCTCGTACCGGCGTCGGCGAGAATGGTCCCGGCCTTGAAGTCGCCGTTTTCTTCGAAGAGGATCTGCCCGTTCAATGCCTGGTTCCTGACTACGATGACTGCTGAGATTGGGGCCGATGATGGCGAGACTGCGCGTCCCCGCCATTACATCATGATGCCACCCGAGACTTCGATGACCGCTCCGTTGATGTAGCTCGCATCGTCGGAGGCGAGAAAAGCATAGACCCGCGCGATCTCTTCGGGCTGACCAAGCCGGCCGAGCGGCACCTTCTCGATCATTTTTTCCATCAC
>JBIKTA010000133.1:0-6624 GCA_044348315.1 Burkholderiaceae bacterium
GTCTGGATGGCTGATACGAGAGTGAGTGGCTGGCAGTGGCGCGAGAATCGTGCCCAGCGTGCCGATTACACCTCGGTGGCGATCTCGGGCGACGGCCGCACCGTCGCCGTTGCAGCCGATGGCAGTGGCCGGGGCCTGTCGGTGAGCACCGATGGCGGCGCGAACTGGCGTACCCTGGATGCCCTGAATGTCCCGAGCAGCGCCAGTTGGGCTGCGGTCGAGCTCGATGCGTCCGGCGGCACGCTTTACGCGGGACTCGCCTCCGGGCGTCTCTACACGCTGCCGCTTGCGCCCACCAACGCCGCACCGGGGGTGTTGCTCCCCGAGGGACTCGCGGTCCTTGCGGGGCAGACCCAGGACATCGTATTCGACAGCCGGGCGATTTCGGACGCTGAAGGCGACATGCTGACAGTGACCTTGCGGCCGGAGACCGGATTCATCGATGCCAGCCTCAACCGGGAAGTCGTGCTTGAGCCCTCGATGCTGCTCCTGACCGGCGCGAGTTACGCCACGGATCGGGGCGGCTCGGAGTTCATCTCGGGCGTGAACGTGACGCCGCCTTCGGGCAGCCTGAGTCTGCGCAAGACCGGAGTCGTCGAACTGGGCAATGCGCCGATCGACAATGACGGACAGGCGCGTCAGGTGCTCGCCGGCTATTTTGTGCCCGAGCAGACCGGAGCTTACCGGTTCGACTTGAACGCCAACGACCGTGCTGCGCTCTTCTTCGATCGCAGTGGTTCGGGCACGCCGGATCGCACCAAGCTGGAATCGCTTGTCATTGACACCGATTCGAGCGGCGCCAGCGCTCGCTCCGCTGCGGTATCCCTCGAGGCAGGCAAGCTCTACTACTTCGAGCTGCGGCATTACGAGCAGAAAGACCGGACCAAGGCCGGCTTCCTGGGCATCGGTGTTGAATTCGACACCACCAGCTTTGCCCGACTCGGTTACCTGTTCGATGACGATCCCAATGTGAGGCCGGTGTCGAACAGTCGCGTGATCCCCGCCTGGCTTCCGGATCAGATCACCGTGACCATCTCGGTGCCCCAGGGCGATGACGGTCAGATCTCTGCCGCTCCCGCTGCCGGAATCACGGTGGCAGGTACGCCTGGAGCGTTGACGCTCACCGGTGGTCTCCAGGCGCTTCAGGCCTATCTCGGCACACGCGGCAACGTCTACTATGACGGCAATGCGCAGGCGCTGCGGATTCAGGTGAACGGTGCCCAGCAGTCGGGGCGTCTGCCTGCGGCGCAGATCTCGAACAGCTTCAATTACGAGCGCGTGGCGGTGGCCTACGATGCGCAACAGGACGCGCTCGTCCTGACTGGCACTGCTGCCAGGATCAACCAGTACCTGTCACGCAGTGGCAACCTCAGCTATGCCGCCCTGCCTGACGCGTCGGGCACGGTCCGGCTGTCGATGCAGATTTCCGATGGCATCAACACGCGCGACGAGGCGGTCGAGATCGCCGTTGCGCGCGAGGTGGCCATATCGGCCATTTACAACGGTCAGGGCGTGGAGTTGCTCGACCCGGTCGGCTCGTCGATGAGGATGTCGCGGTTTGCGCTCGATAACGTGCGCTTTGGCGAAAGGGCGGATTCGTTCACCGTCACGCGTCTGGGCACAACGCCTGTCAACCTCGTCGCGTCCGGGGGCGAGGATCGCGTTTTCGTGAGTCTGGGCAACACGGTGTCGGCCGATGGCACCGTTCGTAACCTGACCCTCGCCGACCAGAAGGTGGGTGGGGTGTCGATGCTCGCCAATGATGAGCTGACGCTTGCGCTCAAGAAGCAGCCGGCCAAGTCCAATGGCGTGGGCACGCTGGTGCAGATTGGCGTCTCGCGCCCCGCGGACGCAGTCCTGCCCGCCCAGTTGCGCATGCTCTCTGGTGTTGAGGAAGTGCGGTGGGATGCGTCCCTCGGCCAGCTGGTGATCCAGGGCGACATCATCCGGCTGTCAGGCTTTGCCGACGAGGCAGGAGGCCTGTTGCCGATGGACTTCGGGTCGGGCAAGGTGCGAATCGTCGCCCAGCGTCTGTCGATCGAGTCCGACCTGATCGCGGGCGAGCTGATTCTCGACGTGAGCGAGCGGTTGACGCTGGAGGGCGCCTTGATGCGCTCCGGTGGGACACCGACTCCGTTTGCCCTGTCCTCGGTCATACCCGGCGATCGCTCGCCGCAGATCGTGAGTGCCAAACCCTTGACCGGCACGCTCGATGCGGCGGCGCTCGCCCAGCTTGCTGCGGCCAACCCCGGCACGGGCCTGCAACTCAAGCCAGCCGATCCCGACGCGCCGATTTCCATCGGTGCTGCGCCGGCGGGCGCTGGCGGCGTCGGCCTCGATCCGTCCAGTGTCACGGCCATTCCCGTATTGGTCGTGGGCTCGACCGGGGGTTCCAATCCAATTGCGCTCGCCGGGGGCGGCGCGGGTCTCACCATGTCGACCGCGCTGGTCATCAAGGCGCAGGGCGATGGGGGCAAGGTCCGGGTCGGCGGCAAGATTTCCGGAACCAAGACCGAGGTTCAGGGATCGGGCAACACCACGGAATTTGACGGCACGGTCGATCCCACCGAGCTTGAAATGACCGAGGGCCTGTTCATCAATGATGCGCTGCGCATCTTCGGCGACGTCACGCTGACCGCCGGACAGGGTGTCGGTCATCAGGCGGGCACGCAGGTCTATTCGGTCGAGTTGTCGGGTAGTTTTGCCGAGGGCAACACCATCACGCTGAGTGGCTTTGCTGCTGCTGCGGTCAGCTACACGGTGACGGCGGACGACCTGACGAGCGATGGTACGACGCCCCGTACTCCTGCCGATTTGCTGTCGCACCTGGCGTCGAAGTTGCGCGAGCAGGTCGCGCAGGCCCAGGGCCTGAAGGCGAACGTCAACGGCTCAGGTGCCGTGCTCCGATTCACCGCACTGGCGGCCGGCGATGAGGGCGCCTACACCGTGACCGCGACCACCACGGGCGGTGTGGCGACCGTAAGCGCCCCCGACCTGACGGTTACGGGACGGATCAACGGTGGCACCGCATTGAATGACACCCTCACCCTGCGCGCCTATGGCGGCGACGTCGTGCTGCAGGGGGAGGTCGGTGCGGGCATCGGCGATTTCACCTTTGTGGGCGGAGCCGGCTACGGAACGGAGTCGGGCCGCGGGGTCGTCGTGGTGGACGATTCCAATCCGCTCAGCCTGCAGATTCGACTTGACGGTGCATTCGTGGCCGGCGACCAGATCAACCTCTCGGGCGTGGCGGACTCAGCTTCCCGTTATGTTGTCACGAGCAAGGATCTGAGCGCGAACGGTGATGGCACGGGCGGTGAGGCCTCGGCGGAGCAGGCACGCGCACACATCGCCTCGAAGCTCGCTGTGGCGCTTGGCGCCGCCGATGGTTTCGGTGACCGGTTTACGGGGGCTTCAGCATCCGGTGCAGTGGTCAGCCTGCAGTCCGCGTCACCTGTCCCGGCTGGTGCGGTGACCTCCACGGTCGGCCTGATCTACCGCGGTGTCGACCTGCTGACTCCAAGCGGCGTCAGCAACCGCGGCGGTGGGGCGACGGCGACCTTCATCGTGACCCAGGGCATCGTCAGTTCGGTGCAGCTCGAGTCGCTGGGCGGCGGATTCGTGGTCGGCGAAAAATTGACGGCAGCGCGGTCGGCGCTGGGCGACACGACCGGTGGAGGTTCGGGTTTCGAACTGTCCGTAACGACTGTGGTCAACCTCGAGGCGATCGACATCGAGGATGCCGTCGACGTGAGCTTCCAGGACCAGGTCTACCTGGATGGCGATCTGCACATCAAGGCGAGCGGCACGGTGGTGTTTGCCGATGAGCTGGTGCTGCTCGATCCCGAGGCCCGTATCGTCATCGAAGGCGCGACCGAGGTGCAGTTCAATGCGGGCATCCGGTTGGCCGGTGTGGCGGCCAGTGGCGCGGCGCCACTCCTCATTACCCCGGCGGCCGGGGACTCGGTCAGTATCGTCTTCGGCAAGAGCCTGCTGGCCGGCGACAGCAACAGCTTCCGGCTGGCAGGGGTTCAGTCGTTCTCGCTTGGGACGATCGTCGATGCCGACGCGGGTCGGGTCGAGGTGGGTGATGTCGCGGTGGTTGGGGCCGACGGCCAGGATCTGGTGATGGAGGCTGCGCTGGGCCGAACTTCGGCACAGCTTGAGGCGCGGCAGATCAGCCTGAGCTCTGTCGACGATATCGTGCTCTCGACTGCTCTGAGCGGCACGGATGTCTCGATCGAGGCGGGTCGCTCAATCGTTCAAAGTGCGGCCGTGACCTCGACCGGTGACCTGACGGTTCGCGGTGACAATGGCGATCTGGGCTTGACCGGTGCCGTGGTGGTGGGGGGCGAAGCGAGTTTCACTGCTAACGGAGCGGGCGCGAGCATCCGCGTCGATCATGCGTCGAACGTCCTCCCGGACGCACTCGTTGTTCGCGGCGCGGGTGGCTTGCGCGATGTGGCGCTCGGTGACAGCACGGCCCTGGTTCTGGATCTGCCCAGCTTGAGCGGTAACCTGCTGGTCCGTGCGGGAAGTGCGCTGAGCCAGCTGGGTGCGCTGGCGGTCGCGGGTACGACAACGATCCTGGCGGCAGGCCAGACGGTATTCCTTACGCAGGCTCAGAACGACTTCACCGGGACGGTGAGCGTGACGGCGGGCGCGACGGAGATCGTGGACCGGAACGCGCTGGAGTTGGTGCTGGCGACGAGCGCGGACACGCAGGTGGCAAGCGGCGGTGCGCTGACGGTATCGGGTGCGGTGACCGGAGCGGGCAGCGATCTGAGGCTCACTGCTGCGGGTGCGCTTGCGGTGGGCAGTGCGACGGTTGCGGGCGATCTGACGACGGTCTCGACGGCCTCGACGGGTCTGGGTGCTGCGACGGTCGGCGGTGCGCTGAGCCTCACCGCAGGCGGTGCGGTGAGCCAGACCGGCGCGCTGGCGGTCGCGGGTACGACAACGATCACTGCGACAGGTCAGACGGTGTTGCTGGCGCAGGCTCAGAACGACTTCACCGGGACGGTGAGCGTGACGGCGGGCGCGACGGAGATCGTGGACCGGAATGCGCTGACGCTGGTTCTGGCGACGAGCGCGGACACGCAGGTGTCGAGCGGTGCGGCGTTGACGGTATCGGGCGTGGTTGCGGGAAGCGAGAGCGATCTCACGATCGACGCGGCAGGCGCCACGATGCTGAGCAACACGATTGTGGGCGGCGATCTGTCGATGGATGTCGCGGGGCAGGCGACTGTGGGCGCCGTGAGCGTGGGCGGTAGCTTGTTGATGGATGTCGCGGGCGCGACAAGTGTTGCCGCCGCGGTGGCCGGTGATCTGACGATCGTCTCGACGTCCTCGACGAGCCTGGGCCTCACGACGGTCGGCGGCGCGTTGAGCCTCGCCGCAGGTGGTGTGGTGAGCCAGTCCGGTGCGCTGAGTGTCGCGGGTACGACAACGATCCTGGCGGCAGGCCAGACGGTATTCCTTACGCAGGCGCAGAACGACTTCACCGGGGCGGTGAGCGTGACGGCGGGCGCGACGCAGATCGTGGACCGGAATGCGCTGACCTTGGTGCTGGCGACGAACGCGGACACGCAGGTGTCGAGCGGCGGGGCGTTGACGGTATCGGGAGCGGTGACCGGAAGCGGAAGCGATCTGAGTCTGACTACTGCCGACGTGCTCACGGTGGGCAGTGCGACGGTTGCGGGCGATCTGACCACGGTATCGACAGGCTCGACAGGGCTGGGTGCCACGACGGTCGGCGGCGCGTTGAGCGTCACTGCTGGAGGCGCTGTGACGCAGACCGGCGCGTTGACGGTCGCGGGTACGACAACGATCACTGCGACAGGTGAGGCGGTTGATCTGAGCCAGGCGCAGAACGACTTCACCGGCACCCTGACCATCACGGCGGGTGCGACGGAGATCGTGGACCGGAACGCGCTGGCGCTGGTGCTGGCGACGAGCGCGGATACTCAGGTGACGGCGGGCGGCGCGTTGACGCTGTCGGGCGCGGTAGCGGGAATCGAGAGCGATCTCACGATCGACGCGACGGGCGCTACCACGCTGAGCAACACGATTGTGGGCGGCGATCTGTCGATGGATGTCGCAGGCGAGACGACTCTTGCCGCTGCGGTCGCCGGTGATCTGACGATCGTCTCGACGTCCGCGACGAGTCTGGGTCTCACGACGGTTGGAGGTGCTCTGAACATTCGTTCAGGCGGCGCCGTGAGTCAGACCGGCGCGCTGACGGTGACGGGCGCGACGACGGTACTGGCGACGGGCCAGACGGTGTTGCTGACGCAGGTTCAGAACGACTTCACCGGGACGGTGAGCGTGACGGCCGGTGCGACGGAGCTCGTGGACCGGAACGCGCTGACGGTGGTGCTGGCGACGAGCGCGGACACGCGGGTGTCGAGCGGTGCGGCGCTGACGGTGTCCGGCGTGGTTGCGGGAGTCGAGAGCGATCTCACGATCGACGCTGCGGGCGCCACGATGCTGAGCGGCATGAGCGTCGGAGGCGACCTGTCGATGGATGTCGCAGGCGAGACGACTCTTGCCGCTGCGGTCGCCGGTGATCTGACGATTGTCACGACGTCCGCGACGAGTCTGAGTCTGACGACGGTCGGAGGT
>JBIKTA010000134.1:0-6539 GCA_044348315.1 Burkholderiaceae bacterium
CGTGGGGCAGGCCCGCCCGCCAAAGAGCAGCGAAGTGGTGTCGCTCTTGGGGTCGCAACCAATCAGGAGCACCTTACGACCCTGCTGGGCCATCATGTAGGAGAGATTGGCGAGGGTGAAGCTCTTGCCGATTCCGCCCTTGCCGTAGATCGCGATGATCTGCGTCTCCTTGGTCACCGGCCCGCTGGCGACCGGATCGGGCTCGAGGGAGGCTTCCGCCGAGAGGCGGGTTTTCATCATCAGCTGCACCGTGGCCGCACGGGCCTGGGGCGAATCTTGGGTATGCATCAATGCCTCCTCCAATCGAGAACCATCTTCAGGCAGGCAGGGTCTTCGAAAGCCTGCCGATAAGCTTCGCTGGCCGCGTCCACGCTCTCACGGCGATTGACGATGCCGGCAAGCGACAACACCCCATCGCTCACCAGCTCACGAACGGCCTCCAGGTCCTGGGGCTGCCACTGAGCGGCGACCCGAATGCGCGCCTCACGCAAAAAAGCCGGAACAAAGTTGAAAGCAAGCGGCTGGGTGTAGAAACCGGCGAGCACAACCTCACCCCGGGGAGCCAGCGCAGCAAGCCACGTGTCGAGCCCTGCCCCGTAGCCACTGGCATCGACTATGGTGTTGAAGCGCTTGCCCTGCGACCGCGCAGGATCGACCACTTCGTAGGCGCCCTGCGAACCGCAGCGCTCAGGGTTGATCTCCCAGACGACCGGTTGGCCACCGTAGGCACACGCGATGCGGGCCACCAGCCGGCCCAGCGCACCATGGCCGACGATGAGATCGGGCAAGGCTGACCCGGGCAGACGAACCGCATGGTGAGCCGTCGCTGCGAGCGCAAACAGCACGCCGTCTTCGCCCAGCGCCGGGTCAATGGGCACCACCCGATGGGCCGCGGTCACGATATGGGACGACGCCCCGCCGAACAGACCGCGCACTTCGCCGTAACAATTGGCACCAGGAACAAAAACACAGTCGCCGGCTGCCAGGCCGGACGAAGGAGGCGCCTCGATGACTTCACCGACCGTCTCGTAACCCGGCACCAGCGGATAACCCATACCGGGAAAATCGGGCATCTCGCCCGTGTAGAACAGGCGCTCCGTCCCGGTACTGACCCCGCTGAAGAGCGTGCGAACGAACACGTCAATCGGGCCAGGGGGATTCAGGCCGAGTGTGCGCGTCGCGAGCCTGCGAGGCCCCTCGAACACTACGGCTGAAGCGGTATGGGGCACGAGCCCTCCTGTGTAAGTACTACATGACAGCAATGAATGTCAGCTTGAATGGACATCCTATGCCTTTTTTTCGATTTGTCAACCAGTTCGATCGCGAGCGTTGCGCCCCCCCCTCGAACCGGGCTGCGGCGCCACGCGCGCAAGCAGCACACCGGTCTGCAGGGGCAGCCGAGTCGTGAGTTGCCGAATATCGACAAAGCCTGCCCTTTCCATCAGACCCGACAAGGCCTGGGCCGAGCGCGCCCGCCCTTTGCCCATCGCAAGCAGGTAAAGACCGAAATAGGCATCACCGACTGCCTCGGCACCGGGCGTGCCCGCCAGCGGCTCAGCAAGCAGCAGGTGGCCACCCTGGGGCGTGAGTGCCTCGCGGATCGTCCGCAGGATCTCGAGCACCCGATCGTCGGGGTGGTCGTAGGCCACGCGTACCAGCGTGACGAGGTCAGCGCCTGGCGGCAGCGCGTCATCAAAGAAGCTCCCGCCATGACAGGACACCCGACCGGCAAGCCCTTTATCGGCAAGCGTCTGCCGTGCGATTCCCGCCACGGCCGGCAGATCGAACAGGTGCAAGTCGAGGCCGGGGTGACGGGCCGCCACTTCGGCGAGAAAGGCGCCGAGCCCACCTCCGACATCGAGCACACGGCTATGCCGGCTGAAGTCGTAGGCGTCAAGGACCTGCTCGGCGATCAACGCCTGGGACGCGGCCATGAGACCCGAGTATTCGGCCACCTGATTGGGCGGCAGGCTGCGCCCGGCGTCGACTTCGGCCTCTTGCGCATAAGCCCAGTACGCCCGAAGCCGGGTCGGCCGGGCGGGATCGCGCAGGCTGGCAGCGGGATCGATCAGGTCCTGATAGACCGTCTGGTGATGCTTGACCAGCGCGTGAAGCGCCTCATTGCCCACCATGACCGCGCCCAGCATGCCGAGCCCCACCTGGTCGCCTGCCCGCCACTCCAGCAAATCGAGTGCGACCGCCGCCCGCACCAGGATCTCGGCGCTCTGCACCGGCATCCCGCACTCGCGCGCAAGCGAAGGAAGGTCGAAGGTTCGCCCCTGTAACCGGCTGAAAAGATCGAACTGCACGCAGGCAAGCAGCGTCTGGCTGTAAGTGAAACCGGCAACCAGGTCGAAGAGCCGGCGCGACTGTCGCCGGCTGACTGCCCGCAGCCCTGGAATCGAACTCACCCACCGCCTGAACCGAGGACTCGCAAGCAGCCGATCGCGCCACGCGCCCCATCCCGAAGCGGGCGAGCCCTTGCAAGGTTCCATCTCAACCGACCCCTGGCCAGAGGATTCACTCAGGGTCGAGGCGCCACGCATCAGAGGACCCCGTTCCGCTCGCCAATACGGGCCCAGTCTGGCTGAGCGCCGCGTCGGGCGACAGGGACGCGGTCGCGTACCGGCGCCGGTAGCGCCTCGCTCGGGACCAGTCGCCGCGCCTCCGACACCACCAGATGCCGCAACAACTCGGCCCCCGGCGAAGCCGGAATGCTTTCGATCGCAGCATCGATCAATGAGTCAAAATGCAGCACCGCGCCCTCAAGACCCAGCTCACGGGCCGCGCTGGGACGATCGAGCAACAGGTCCTGCCCCACGGGCTTGCCAAGGAGCGCCGAATCGGCAACCACGTCGCGGATGTCGTCGGCGACCTGATAAGCCAGGCCAAGATAGTCGCCAAGCGCCCACCAGAGCTTGCCGTCTGCGCCCGCTGCTGCCGCGCCCCCGGCAGTCGCAGCCGAAAAAAGCGACCCCGTCTTGGCGCGCTGGTAGGCGTCGAGGTCGGCGCTGGGTTCGCATTCCCACGCCTGACCGGCAACAATGCCGGCCGGTGGCCCGACGCTCTCGTCCAACCAGCGCAGCACCTCGGGCAAGCGTTCGACATGCCCCGTGGCACCCTGCGCAAGCGCCCGGTAGGCGAGCACGATCAGGGCATCGCCGGCGAGAACTGCGAGCCGCTCACCCCAAGCCTTATGGACCGACGGGCGTCCGCGACGCAGATCAGCGTTGTCGAAGCACGGCAGATCATCGTGCACCAGCGAGGCGCAGTGCATCAACTCAAGCCCGACCGCGAGGCCCTCGGACAAACGCGGCGCGTCATCGCCGCAGGCCAGCGCCACCGCTAGAGACAGTTGCGGCCGGATGCGGGCGCCCCCCGGGAACACAGCATGACGAATCGCCTGAGTGAGCCTCGGCGGACCACCGGCCGCACTGGCACCAAGATGGGACTCGAGGGCGTGTTCGATGCGTTTCATCAGGGGCATGCTGAGGCTCCGGCTGCGTGGATCGGCACGGGCCAGCGCTGCATGCGCGCAGCGTGTCACGTACACTTGTCACTTGTTGTGACAACCACATTAGACATTTGCGACCCTCAAGTCAACTCCACCGATTCGATTCGCTCCAGGTCTTCAAGCTCGAGACATCCGGAGTGGCCTGGCACGGACTGAAGCAAGGGATCGATGCGCAGGCCTGCGCCTCAGAGCGGAGCCTGCCGCTGCTCTTGATTCACGGGACGGCTGGATCGAGCCACTGCTGGCGGCCCGTACTGGAAGAACTGGGGGCCGGGATCAGCGTGCTCGTGCCGGACCTGCCCGGGCACGGTCGGACCGTCTGCACCCGCCACCGTCGGCATGGCATTGAAGAGATGGCCGCCGACCTCGCCGCCCTGCTGGCCGAACTGGGCTACGCTCGAGTCGGTGTCGTGGCCGGGCATTCGGCGGGTGCTGCCATTGCGCTCGAGCTCGCGCGCGCGGGCGCCTCGCAGTCGCGGGACGCCAGCGCGAACAGGGCCCAAGGCCCCAGCCCTCCAGCCCTCGAGATCGGCGTCATTCTGGGCATCGCGCCCTCTCTGGTGCCGCCGCCTGCGTTTTACACGCTGATGCTCGGACCGCTGCTCGCCCCCATCGTGGGCTCAGCGGCCAGCATCGCAGCGGCCGCGCTGCTGACCCGCACGACCCGAACGGCCGACCGGCTGCTCGATTCGACCGGATCGGTCATCGCCGAATCGCAACGGGCGGTGTATCGCGAATTGCTCAGCTCGCGAACCCACCTCCAGGGCGCCGTGGACTTCATGACTGCAACCCGCTTGCCAGACTTGTTGCCGCGGCTCTCCGGGCTGCGCGGCCCAGCCCATTTCCTGATCGGTGAAGATGACCCCTGGATCCCCGTACGACCGCTCCGTGAAGTGATCGAACGCTATATGCCTGCGGCTCGAATCGAGTCGTGCCGGGGGGGCCACCTGCTGCCGGAATCGCAGCCGGCGCGGGTTGCGGCGAGTATTCAGGCCCTGCTCGGCGCGGGTGCGGACTGAAGGCTTCCAACGCGCCCTGAGGACATCGCCGACACGCGACGAGACTCACGCCCGCTCACGGACGAGTCAGCCCCGCTCAGCCAATCGCCGCGCGAATCGCCTGAGCGCGCGCAAACGGCATCAGGCAATAACGCGCATCGAGGGACCTGGCAAGCTGCTCGGCCGCAGGCTCCGAACGCAGCGAGGTATCGATCAAGACCCGATGGGTGGCGAGACCCGCCAGTTGACGTGCAAGGGCCTGAGCTTCACGTGCGGCTTCAGCGCGTCCGGGGCGGCCGTCACGGGTGAGATTCGCGCGGCCGTCGGTCAGCAACACGAGCTGCGTGTCGTCGCCGCCGCGCTTGAGCCCGCTCACCACCCGAATGGCGAGCTCGAGTCCGGCTGCAACCGGACTGCCGCCGCCACCCGGCAACGCGACGAGCGCCCGGCGGGCTGCGACCAGCGAACGAGTGGGCGACAGCAGCAACTCCGCACCCCTCCCCCTGAAACAGATCAGCGCGACCCGATCGCGCCGCACATAACAGTCCGCGAGCAGGAGTTCGATGGCACCCTTCGCCTCGTTGAGTCGCTGGAGCGCGGTCGAGCCCGAAGCATCCACCACAAATACGGTGGTCGTGCCCCGCCGATGCAGTTCACGATGAACGTGCAGATCGTCCTTGCGCAGCTGCAAGCGGGGACGACCGGATCCCGAATCGGTCGCGGCCTGAAGCGAGTCACTGTGGTTTCGCAGTCTCTGCCAGGGGATCGCGGCGCGTAGGGTCGCAAACAGATGCAGGCGGCGAGCCCCTTCGGGAACACCACGGCGCGCGCCCACCGAACGGCCTCGCCCACGGCCCCGGGAGGTGAAGAGCCCCGCCCCGGCCGAACCCGCTCGCCCATTCGACCGCGTACTGCGACCCGCGAGCTCGGCCAGTACATCGCCTGGGAGGGTGGCGAGCGCGGCCTCCACCAGACGCTCGACCGCACCATCAGGCAAAGGCCGGTCGGCCTCCTCCTGGTCAGCGCCCTCGGCTTGATCCTCTCGAGGAGGCTCTTGAGGCGTCGCATCAGGGGGCCGGTCCGGCGCAGACTCCGGCTGATCGTCGGGCGGGTCCGGCGGAGCATCGTGGGACGGGTCGTTCGGCTCCGGATCCGATGGCGAGTCGGACCACTGCGGCAGCCGCCGCGCGTGGGGCAGCAAGGCCAGGCGAATCGCCAACGCCAGATCGTCCTCGTCGGCCGCCACAGCCCCGCGACGTCCGGCCAGCGCTCGGGCCAGGGACGCGGCATTCAGCATGGGTCGCGCCGAGGCCACATCGAGCAGCAACGCAGCGCTCGCGATCGCCTCGTGCTGTGCATGGAGCAGTTCGGGCCCAGGAGGCGGTGCGCTGTAACGGTCAATCGATTGCGCGCTCGCCTCCAGGTGTGCGAGCACGTCGGCGAGAACCGCCTCGTCGCGCAGGTCGATGACAAGCGCCAGGCGATCGAGCAGACCGGGCCAGGGACCCGACTCATCCTCGAGCGATTCATCGAGCAAAATGAGCGCGAGCCGGCCTGAATCGAGCTCGCCCGCCAAAGCAGCAGCCAGTGACACCGGCATGCGCTCGGCCATGGGCACCACCACGATCGGCGGGACGGGGCGATCGAGGAGGCCGGCACGCCGGGCAGGCCGCCCCTGCGCAAGACTCATCCCCACATCGAGCCCGGAATCGAGTTGCTCAGCCGCAGCATGGTGAGGAAGCGTCAACCATGCCCTCGAATCGGGGCCTGAGCGCGCACCCGGTGTCTGAGGTCCGCACAGCACGCCACGCAAAACATCGAGCAGACGCTGTCGCCGTGGACCCGCCCAAGCCCGCAGCACCAGCCCGCCCAGGGCAGTGGGCGCGTCCGCCCAGGCGAGCAAACCCTCGACCACCCCTTCAGGGAATGCACCCGCAGGGTTGTGCGCCCGCTCCATCAGTCGATCAAGGTTTCGTCCATCGCGCGCAGGACGCGCGCTGAGGAGTCGGTCTCATCCAGGGGATCTC
>JBIKTA010000135.1:0-6537 GCA_044348315.1 Burkholderiaceae bacterium
ACGTCGCTCCTGGCCACGCGCCATGCCAAGCCCCAGGCGGCGTACGAGCGAGGCGAGCCGCTCTTGCTCGGTGAGCGTGCGTGGGGCCCGCAGCCGGCCGAGGGTCCGGGCAAGCCGGGCTTCGACCCGGGCGGTCTGGGCCGCCTGGGCCGCACGCAGCCGGGCAAGCAGCAGGCTCAGCCGATGGCTCCGCTCGCGCCACTGGGCAGAGGGTGGGCGCAGCAAACGGACTGCGAGGTCGAAGCGCTGGGACGCGCGCTCGTATTGACGCGCAAACGCACGATCGAGCGACTCGCCCAAAACCATGAGGCGATCGAAGAGCTCGCGACGCTCGGGCGCCACTTGTTCGGCTGCAGCCGTAGGCGTGGGCGCGCGGCAATCGGCGACAAAATCCGCGATCGTGAAATCGGTCTCGTGTCCGACCCCGCTGATGACAGGCAGCGGCGAAGCCGCTATGGCGCGGGCGAGCGCCTCGTCGTTGAACGCCCAGAGATCCTCGATCGAGCCACCGCCCCGCACGAGCAGCAGAACGTCGCATTCGGCGCGCTGCGCAGCCGAAGCAAGTGCGTTGATCAGCGCGGACGGGGCCAGCTCGCCCTGCACTGCGGCCGGGTAGACCACCACCGGAATTTGAGGCGCACGACGTGCAAGGGTACTCAGCACATCGCGCAGCGCCGCAGCCTGCAGCGACGTGATCACGCCGATCCGCCGGGGCCAGCGTGGCAGCGGGCGCTTGCGCCCGGGATCAAACAGACCCTCACCCTCGAGGCGAGCCTTGAGCCGCAGAAAACGCTGATACAGATCACCCGCGCCGGATCGACGCATCACTTCGACATTGAGCTGGAAGTCGCCGCGCGCCTCGTAGAGCGTGACGAGCGCTCGCAACTCGACCCGATCGCCCTCACGCGGGACGAAGTCGACGTATTGCGCCCGCCCGCGAAACATCACCGCCCGCACCTGGGCAGTCTGGTCCTTTAACGTGAAATACCAGTGCCCGCTCGAGGCACGGGTGATGTTGGACAATTCCCCGCCGACCCACACCAGTGGCAGGCTGCGCTCAAGAAGCCCAGACACCATGCGGTTTAGCCGGGCAACTGTCAGCAAATCCCCCGAAAATCGGGCCTCCTGGCCCTGGGAGCCGCTCGATTCGCCGCCCCCCAGCTCAAAGCTATCCACAAAGCCTCATCCCTTCAGCGTTCAAGGACATCTCGGGGGTAGTGTTTAGCGCACTCCCACAAGCATATGATTTTTAATGCAAAAACCAGACTCTCAGAGAGCGATGCAAGCGGCCCGGGCCTGCTCTAGAGGAGAAAGGGTCGGACCAAGAATCTTTATGCACAGAGTTATCCACAGCGCATCGGGTACGCTTGCCGCCCAGACTCGATCACGCCACAATCGGCCGCATACTCGCACCCGCTCTGTCCGGAGAATGACATTTCGCTGATTTTCACATCGATTCCCGGCGTCCGCACCCCCCGGGTCGATGGCGCGGACGCTTGCAGTCGAATCCATCGATGTTGACACGTCTGGTCATGGCAATCTGGTTCGGCCGGGGCCCTGTGTCACGCCTGCTGGCGGCCCTTCTGAGCCCGTTGAGTGCATTGACCCGATGGCATTCGAGGGGGGCGCGCTCAGCGATCGCGCGGCATGCCCCGCCCCGGGTTCCGGTACTCGTGGTCGGCAACCTGCTCGTGGGCGGAACGGGAAAGACTCCGCTCGTCCTCGCGCTGGGCCGGGCGCTCGCGGCGTCGGGGCTCGGAGTCGGCCTGCTCTGCAGCGGCTATGGCGCCCGTCGCGAGGATGCGCGAATGGTTCGCGGGGAGGACGACGCGACCGAGCAGGGCGACGAGGCCGTGCTGCTCGCGTCGGAATCGGGGCTGCCGGTTGCCGCGGGTCGTCGGCGCGACCGGGCACTCGAGTGCCTGGTCACCGCTTACCCCAGGCTCGATCTGGTGATTTCAGACGATGGCCTGCAGCACCGTCATCTGGCTCGCACACTCGAACTCGTGGTGTTCGATCGGCGCGGCCTGGGCAATGGCTTGCTGCTGCCCGCCGGCCCCCTTCGTGAGGCACTGCCTCCGGACGGGCAATTCACGGCGATCGCGGTCAATGACGCAGTTGTTCCGCCTGGCGTGCGCGCCCTGCACAGCTTTGGGTTTCGAATCGAGGCGGTCGGCCTGACCCACATGCGCAGTGGCGAAACGCTCTCGCCCGACGCGTTCCGGGCACGTCATCCGGGGCACGAACTCTGCGCGCTCGCCGGGATCGGGGAACCGGCGCGTTTTTTCGACAGTCTGGTACGACAGGGGCTCCATCCGACTCGCAGGCTCGCGCTCGCCGACCACGCCCGGATTGCGGCCGACGATCTCGCAGCCATTGCCGAACCCCTGATCGTGATGACCGCCAAAGACGCCGTAAAATGTCGAGCTTTCGCTGATGATCGGTGCTGGGTGCTTCGGGTTGAGGCCAAGCCCGATCCGCAACTTTTCACTTGGCTGCGGGGAGCCCTCCTTGGAAACAAGACTGCTTGAAATCCTGGTCTGCCCGATCTGCAAGGGCGGGCTCAGGCAACAGCGCGGCGGAACCGCCGCAGACGGCGGCGTGCTCGAGGGCGAGCTCTGGTGCCGCTACGACCGCCTGGCCTTCCCGGTCCGCGATGGCATTCCGCGCATGCTGGTCGACGAAGCCCGCCAGCTCGACGAGGCCGAGTGCGCATTGTGAGCTGTGGCAGTTCGAGTTCGGATGCCTTTTTCGTCGCGCTGATCCCGGCGCGACTGGCCTCATCGCGTCTGCCGGACAAGCCGCTCGCCGACATCGGCGGTCAGCCGATGGTGGTTCGAGTGGCCGAACAAGCGGCGCGTTCGGGCGCCTCCCGTGTGGCCGTCGCTACCGATAGCGAGCGTATCGCCGAGGCCGTCCGCGTCGCGGGCTTCGAGGCCGTGATGACCCGCCCGGACCACCTTTCCGGGACCGACCGCGTAGCCGAGGCTGCACGCTGGCTCGACCTCGCCGACGATCAGATCGTGGTCAACGTTCAGGGTGACGAGCCCCTGGTCCCGCCTTCGCTCATCCGGGCGGTGGCTCAAAAACTCAGGGATGCTCCGGGCTGCGCAATGGCCACAGCAGCCCACCCTATCCATGGCTTTCAGGACTTCGCCAGTCCGCATGTCGTCAAAGTCGTTACCGACCGTTCGGGGCGCGCGCTCTACTTCAGCCGCGCGCCCATACCGTTCGAGCGGGACCCCCGAGCGCCCACCGAAGTCGCTGACGATCGCTCAAGCGACAACGCACCCGTATCGCCCAGGCTCGGGGCGGCGGGACTACCCCTGAGACACATCGGGCTCTACGCCTATCGAGTGGGTTTCCTCAAGCGATTCCCGGAGCTCGAACCCGCTCCGATCGAGACGATCGAGTCGCTCGAACAACTCCGCGTGCTCTGGCACGGCGAGTCGATCGCCGTCCACTTGAGCGAAGAAGCCCCCCCTGGTGGCGTCGACACGCCCGAGGATCTGGATCGGGTACGCCGGCTCTGGGGTCATCGCCCATCGTTTTCGCCCGCCTCGGATCCAATCGCGAGATCCTGACAAATTGACCGGGCAGATTCTTTGTCATACCCTCGACACACACTTTCAGGGGACTTCCCGATGCGTTTGATCCTTCTTGGCGCGCCCGGCGCGGGTAAAGGCACGCAGGCTGCGGTGCTGTGCAGGCGTTTCGGCATTCCTCAGATCTCCACGGGCGACATGCTGCGCGCCGCCGTCAAGGCCGGCACTCCGCTCGGCGTGGCCGCCAAGAAAGTCATGGATTCGGGCGGCCTGGTGTCCGATGACATCATCATCGGTCTGGTCAAGGATCGCCTCGCTCAGTCGGATTGCGCATCGGGTTACCTGTTTGACGGCTTTCCGCGCACGATCCCCCAGGCGGACGCGATGAAGGAGGCAAGGGTCGGCATCGATTACGTGCTGGAGATCGACGTACCCGATGTCGACATCATCGAGCGCATCAGCGGTCGACGGGTTCATGCCGCGAGTGGTCGCATCTACCATGTCCGCTTCAACCCGCCTCGCGTAGCCGGTCGGGATGATGAGACAGGAGAAGATCTTGTCCAGCGCGACGACGACCAGGAAGCGACCGTGAGGAAGCGGCTCGACGTCTATCACGCTCAAACCCGCCAGCTGATCGACTACTACAGTCAATGGGCGGCTGGCGGTCAGGCAGGAGCCCCGCAGTACCGCCGTATCTCCGGGCTGGGCGCGGTCGACGAGATTTCCTCGCGAGCCATCCAAGCGCTGTCCGCCTGAGCCACTGTACGGCCGCAGTGTTGCGGCGGCTCGACACTGGCAAAAAACCCTTCAAAACGAGGGGCTCGTTGTAGAATCCGCGGGATTTTTACAAACGAAGCTCTCAACGGAGGATGAACATGACTGCTAGCTCGGCGGGCCTCTGGCTCGCTTTAGCCTGTGGCGTGCTCGCGGTGCTGTATGGCATCGTATCGAGCCGCTGGATTCTGGGATTGAATGCCGGCAACGCCCGCATGCAGGAAATCGCTCAGGCGATCCAGCAGGGTGCCCAGGCCTACCTGAACCGCCAGTACCGTGCCATCGGCATCGTCGGCGTCATCCTCTTCATCATCATCGCAGTGGTGCCCGGACTGGGCATGCCGACCGCGGTCGGCTTTGCGATTGGTTCGATCCTCTCGGGCGCTGCGGGCTACATTGGCATGAACGTGTCGGTTCGGGCCAATGTGCGCACGGCGCAGGCCGCGACACAGGGTCTCAGCGAAGCACTTGCGGTTGCCTTCCGGGGTGGCGCCATCACCGGCATGCTGGTGGTGGGCCTGGGACTCCTGGGTGTCGCGGGCTATTACGCGTTCCTGGTTGGTAACGCGTCAGCGGAGGAGATGAAAGACCTCCACCACGTGATCAAGCCGCTGATCGGACTGGCCTTCGGTTCGTCGCTGATCTCGATCTTCGCGCGTCTGGGTGGTGGCATCTTCACCAAGGGCGCCGACGTGGGCGCCGACCTGGTCGGCAAGGTCGAGGCCGGCATTCCTGAGGATGATCCCCGCAACCCGGCCGTGATCGCCGACAACGTGGGCGACAACGTCGGTGACTGCGCGGGCATGGCGGCCGACCTGTTCGAAACCTACGCGGTCACGCTCATCGCCACGATGCTGCTCGGCGCGCTGATGATCACCGGCGCACCGACCGAGGCGGTCGTCTACCCGATGGCGCTCGGCGGTCTGTCGATCATCGCCTCGATCATCGGTTGCGTCGCGGTCAAGGCCAAGCCGGGCGAGACCAATATCATGGGTGCGCTCTACAAGGGCCTGATCGTCGCGGGCGTGATCGCCACCGTGCTGTCCTACCCGATCACCCAGTGGATGTTCGCCGACGCCAAACTGCCCGACGGCATGACCGCCAACACGCTGTGGCTGTGCGTGGTGGTCGGCATGGTGTTGACCGGTCTGATCGTCTGGGTGACCGAGTACTACACCGGCACGCAATATCACCCGGTCCGTTACATCGCCCAGGCCTCGACCACCGGTCACGCGACGAACATCATCGCTGGGATTGCCGTTTCGATGAAATCGACCGCCTGGCCCGTGCTGATGGTCTGCGGCGCGATCCTGGCCGCATTCTGGCTGGCGGGCCTCTACGGGATTGCCATTGCGGCGACCGCAATGCTGTCGATGGCGGGGATCGTCGTGGCACTCGATGCCTACGGCCCCATCACGGACAATGCAGGCGGCATCGCCGAGATGGCCGAGTTGCCGGAGTCGGTGCGCGCTATCACCGACCCGCTCGATGCGGTGGGCAACACCACCAAGGCCGTCACCAAGGGCTATGCAATCGGCTCGGCCGGTCTCGCCGCGCTGGTGCTCTTTGCCGATTACACCCACGCGCTCGAGGACGCCAAGATCGCGGCGACCTTTGATCTGTCCAACCACATGGTGATCGTTGGGCTGTTCATCGGCGGTCTGATCCCCTTCCTGTTCGGCGCGATGGCCATGGAAGCGGTGGGTCGGTCGGCCGGCGCGGTGGTCGAGGAAGTGCGTCGTCAGTTCCGCGAGATCAAAGGCATCATGGAGGGCACGGCCAAGCCCGATTACTCGCGTGCCGTCGATCTGCTGACCTCGGCCGCGATCAAGGAAATGATCGTTCCGTCACTCCTGCCGGTGATCGTTCCGGTGGTCGTGGGTCTGGCGCTCGGACCCGAGGCCTTGGGCGGATTGCTCATGGGCACGATCATTACCGGTCTGTTTGTCGCGATCTCGATGTGCACGGGCGGCGGGGCCTGGGACAACGCCAAGAAGTACATCGAAGAAGGTCATCACGGCGGCAAGGGTTCCGACGCGCACAAGGCGGCGGTAACTGGCGACACCGTGGGCGATCCCTACAAGGATACGGCCGGTCCCGCAGTCAACCCGCTGATCAAGATCATCAATATTGTCGCTTTGATGATCGTTCCGATTCTCTGATCGGAGCCCTGCCTTCGGAGGCCGCCATGCAGATCACGGATCGTGTATTCCTGATC
>JBIKTA010000001.1:0-20938 GCA_044348315.1 Burkholderiaceae bacterium
GGATAGTAGTCCATCCATGATGCGGCGAGTCTAGCAGCCTGACGGCGAGGCGACCCCGACAGGATAAAATCGATCGATCATGCCCATCGAATACCTCAAACGCATCCTGACCGCGCGCGTCTACGAGGTCGCCCGCGAAACGCCGCTCGAGCCCGCACCGCTGCTGAGCGCCCGGCTCAAGAACCGGGTGCTCATCAAGCGCGAGGACCAGCAGCCGGTCTTCTCATTCAAGCTGCGTGGCGCCTACAACAAGATGGCGCAGCTTTCGGCCGAGCAACTTGCACGCGGCGTGATTGCCGCCTCGGCCGGCAACCACGCGCAAGGCGTCGCGCTCGCCGCGCGCAAACTGGGATGCCGGGCCGTGATCGTGATGCCGCTTACCACCCCGCAGGTCAAGATCGATGCCGTCAAAGCGCGCGGTGCCGAGGTCGTGCTGCACGGTGACTCCTACAGCGACGCCCATGCGCACGCCATCGGACTGCAGGCCGAACACGGGCTGGAATTTGTCCACCCTTTCGACGACCCCGACGTGATTGCCGGCCAGGGCACGATCGGCATGGAGATCCTCAGGCAGCACACGGGTCCCATCCATGCGATCTTTGCCGCGATCGGCGGTGGCGGCCTGATTGCCGGCATCGCTGCCTACGTGAAGCAGATCCGTCCCGAGATCCGCGTGATTGGCGTGCAGACGGTCGACTCGGATGCGATGAAGCGCTCGATCGAAGCTGGACGTCGGATCGAACTCGCCGAGGTCGGTTTGTTCTCGGATGGAACAGCCGTCAAGAAAGTGGGCGAGGAAACCTTCAGGCTGTGCCGTCAGCACGTCGACGAGATCGTGCTCGTCGACACCGATGCGATCTGCGCAGCGATCAAGGATGTGTTCGAAGACACCCGGATCACGCTCGAGCCCGCCGGGGCGCTCGCCATCGCGGGCGCGAAGGCCTACGTCGAGCGGGAGCGCCTGCGCAACGAAACCCTCGTGACGATTGCCTGCGGTGCCAACATGAATTTCGACCGCTTGCGCTTCGTCGCCGAGCGCGCCGAGATCGGCGAGCGCCGGGAAGCCGTGTTTGCGGTGACCATCCCCGAAGAACGCGGGAGCTTCAGGCGGTTTTGCGAGATGGTGGGCGAGCGCAACGTCACCGAGTTCAACTACCGAATCGCGGACGCCCGGCTTGCCCACGTATTTGTCGGCATCCAGATCCACAAGCCCGCCGAAGCGGCCCGGATTGCCCGCAATTTCGAACGGGCGGGCTTTGCGACGATCGACCTGACCGATGACGAGCTCGCAAAACTGCATATCCGCCACCTGGTCGGCGGGCGCTCGTCGCTCGCGCGCGATGAGCGACTCTTCCGGTTCGAGTTTCCCGAGCGCCCGGGCGCCCTGATGCGGTTCCTTTCCAGCATGAGCCCAAGCTGGAACATCTCGCTCTTTCACTACCGCAACCACGGTGCCGATTACGGTCGAATCCTGGTGGGTCTGCAGGTGCCGGCAGACGAAAAGCGTCAATTTCGTGAATTTCTGTCAACAATCGGTTATCGTTACTGGGACGAGAGCGCGCACCCCGCCTATCGACTGTTCCTCGGAGCGGATATATAATCCGATCAAATTCAGTCTCTTATGCAAATCCTCACACTCGGACTCAACCACCAAACCGCACCGCTCGAGCTGCGCGAAAAAGTGTCATTTCCAGGTGACACTCTGCGCGGCGCGCTCGCCGACCTGCGCGCGCGTCTGCAGCGGCTGCTGCCCGAGAGCGCGATCCTCTCGACCTGCAATCGCACCGAGATCTACTGCGCCACACCCGAGGTGGGCAGCGCGCGCGAGGCGCTGGCCACCTGGCTTTCCGAGCGCCAGCAGGCGCACGGCATCGGCCGTCACCTGTACGCGCTTCCCGATGGCGAGGCGGTCCGCCATGCCTTCCGCGTGGCCTCAGGGCTCGACTCGATGGTGCTGGGCGAACCGCAGATTCTCGGGCAGATGAAGGACGCGATGCGTACCGCCCAGGAGAGCGGAGCGCTGGGCAGCCATCTGCACCAATTGTTCCAGCGCAGCTTTTCGGTCGCCAAGGAAGTGCGCAGCGCCACAGAGATCGGTGCGCATTCGGTTTCGATGGCGGCGGCGGCCGTGCGGCTCGCGCGTCGCATTTTCGAGGACCTGCGCGAGAGCCGGGTGCTCTTCATCGGCGCAGGCGAGATGATCGAGCTTTGCCTGACCCACTTCGCCGCCCAGCATCCCCGACAGATCGTCATTGCCAACCGCAGCGCCGACCGCGCACAACGTCTGGCGGGTCAGTTTGGTGCCGACACGATGGCGCTGTCCGACCTGCCGACCCGCCTCGATTCCTTTGATATCGTGGTGTCGTGCACGGCGAGCACCCTGCCGATTGTCGGGCTCGGGATGGTCGAGCGGGCCCGCAAAGCTCGACGACGCCGGCCGATCTTCATGGTTGACCTGGCGGTGCCGCGCGACATCGAGGCCGAGGTCGGCGCGCTCAATGATGTTTATCTTTACACGGTCGACGATTTGGGTCGTCAGGTCGCAGAAGGTCGCGAAAGCCGGCAGGCTGCGGTCGCGCAGGCCGAGGGCATCATCGACACCCGGGTCGGCGCCTTCATGGAGTGGCTCACTTCGCGCAAGACCGTACCGGCGATCCGCTCGCTTCACGAACGGGGCGAAGCCCTGAAGGACGTTGAGCTCGACCGCGCCCGGCGGATGCTCGCAAGCGGACAGGATCCCGCCCGCGTACTCGAGTCGCTGGCCCACGCGCTCACGGCCAAATTCCTCCACGGTCCTACCCGGCTGCTGCACGGCTCCCAGGACGAGCGCGAGCGCATGCTCTCGCTCGTTGATCACATCCTGCCCGAACATCGCGCGATAGCCGAAACAGAGCGTGCCGGCGGCGATTCCCGCTGATGCCCGACCTGTTTTCATGAACGAAGGATTGCGCGTACAGCTCGAGCGCCTTGCGCCCCGTCTCGCCGAAGTCAACGCCCGCCTGTCAGACCCTCATGCAGCACGCGATCTCGGCGAGTATCGACGCCTGAACCGCGAGCACAGCGACCTGACCGAATTGCTCGCGCGCTTTGACGCGTACCGGCGGGCCGAAGCCGATCTGGCTGCAGCCGAACAGATGCGTGAGGACCCCGAGCTGCGCGACTTCGCAGTCGATGAAGCCACGGAGGCGCGAGCGAAAATGGAGGCAGCACGCGAGGCCGTTCAGCGCCTGCTTCTGCCGCGCGACCCGGACGACGAGCGCGACGTGCTGCTCGAGATCCGTGCGGGGACGGGCGGCGACGAGAGCGCGCTCTTCGCGGGCGACCTGCTGCGCATGTATCTGCGCTACGCCGAGCGGCAGGGCTGGCGCACCGAGTTGCTGTCGACCAACGAATCCGAGCTTGGCGGTTACCGCGAAGTGATCGTACGGGTGTGCGGCGATGCGGTGTTCTCCCGCCTCAAGTTCGAGTCCGGCGTTCACCGCGTCCAACGGGTCCCGCAGACCGAAGCCCAGGGCCGCATCCACACTTCGGCCTGCACGGTGGCCGTGCTCGCCGAAGCCGATGAGGTGAGCGAAGTGCAATTCGACCCGCAGGAATTGCGCATCGACGTTTTTCGGGCCTCTGGCGCGGGCGGGCAGCATGTCAACAAGACCGAGTCGGCCGTGCGCATCACCCACCTGCCCACTGGGCTTGTAGCCGAATGCCAGGACGACCGCTCGCAACACCGCAACCGCGAGCAGGCGCTCAAGGTGCTCGCCGCACGCATCAAGGATCTGCGTACCCGGGAAGCCCAGGCCAAGGAGGCGGCGCACCGGAAGTCGCTGGTCGGCTCGGGCGACCGTTCGGAGCGAATCCGCACCTACAATTTCCCTCAGGGGCGGATTACCGACCACCGGATCAATCTGACCCTCTACCGACTTGGCGCTGTGCTCGAAGGCGATCTGGATGAGCTGATCGGCGCGCTCGGTGCCGCCCGGGAAGCCGAGCTGCTCGCCCAACTGGCTGAGTCGAACTGAGCGACTGAGGACCATGTCGGTCGATCACCCTGCAGATCGCAGCTACGATCAGCTGATTGCAGCAAGTGGCCTGCCGCGACTCGAGGCCAGAATGCTGCTCGAGCACGCGAGTGGCTGCTCGCGCAGCTGGCTCATTGCCCACGGAGACGAACCGGCAGACGCGCAGACCACGACGTATTTCCTGGCGCTGGCCGAGCGGCGGACACGGGCGGGCGAGCCGATCGCGTATCTGACCGGGGTGCGGGAGTTTCACAGCCTGCGTCTCGCGGTGAGCCCGGCGGTGCTGATTCCCCGTCCAGAGACCGAACTGCTGGTCGACCGCGCACTCGAACTCATTGTCAATAACAATGATCATGCCGGCACCGCCCCCTCGATCCTGGATCTCGGCACGGGCAGCGGCGCGATTGCGCTCGCCATCGCTGCCACGCAACCACGGGCGCGCATCGTTGCGACCGATCGATCTGCGGCCGCCTTGAACCAGGCACGGGCCAACGCCTCGCAACTGGGGCTCGATTCCCGCATCGAATGGCGGCTGGGCGACTGGTGGGAGGCTGTTGGCGAGGCGGAGCGGTTCAGCCTCGTGCTCGCCAACCCGCCCTATATCGCCCGGCACGACCCGCATCTCTCTCAGGGCGATTTGCGCCATGAACCGATCGAGGCGCTTGCCTCGGGCGAAGATGGACTCGACGCAATCAGGACTATCGCAGCAGGCGCGCGCGGGCACCTCACTGACCGAGGCTGGCTACTGCTCGAACACGGTTTCGATCAAGGCGAGCCTGTACGTGCCCTGCTCGAAGCAGCGGGCTTCGCCTGGGTCCGAACGCTCGAGGACCTTGAAGGACGCGAGCGAGTGACTCAGGCGCAGAAGACACTTGAGTCGCAAGACCCACCCGCATTCATGGTATAAGCTCGAGCCCTACAATTGTGCGCCCCGGGAAATGATTCATTCAGAGCCCGACCAGCCCCGAAGCAACCACCCCAAAAGCACCAAGAGGCATCACGTGGAAGCCAAAGCATTCATCGAAAAAACCGTCACCGAAAACCCGGTCGTGCTGTTCATGAAAGGTACCGCGCAATTTCCGCAATGCGGCTTTTCAGGACGGGCTGTCCAGCTCCTGAAGTCGTGCGGCGTGCGCAATCTCGTCACCGTCAACGTGCTCGAGGACGATGAGGTGCGCCAGGCGATCAAGGACTACTCGAACTGGCCAACGGTCCCGCAACTTTACATTCAAGGCGAATTCGTCGGCGGCTCGGACATCATGTACGAGATGTTCGAATCGGGTGAATTGCAAAAACTCGTTCCCGCCCAGGCCCAAGCGTCCTAATCTGCACAAGGCTTGATCCGGGTCAAGCCTGCAGGGGGCGGTGCGACACGCTGGTCGCGTTCAGCGGGCAGCATCTCATTTAGCGATTCCCATAGGAAGTATCACGATGAAACTACTGGTCGCTTGCGACGGTTCCAAGGATGCGCTTCGCGCCGTCAAATACGCTGCCGGTCTGATCCGCTCCCTCACCGACGGGGGCAGCATCACGCTGATCAGCGTGCACGATACGGTTTCGTTGCGTCACGCTTCCCGCTTTGTCGGCAAGGAAGCCATCAACGACTACCTGCGTGAGATCAGCGAACAGGACCTGGCTGCCGCACGCAAAGCACTCGACAAGGCCGGCGCTCGCCACGACATGATCATCCGTACCGGGCATGTGGCCAAAGAAATCGCCAGTGCCGGCGAACGCGGCAAGTTCGACATGATCGTCCTGGGATCCAAGGGGCGAAGCGCGATCCGCGACCTCTTGATCGGATCAATCGCCAAGCGGGTCAGCGAGATTTCCACCGTCCCGGTATTGCTGGTCAAATAGTTCTGAATCGGTCAGTTGGGCAGCGCGGCGGGGAGGTCGGTGCCGTCCTGTGGCGCGTCGCACGCTACCGCTGACTCGGATGGTTTTCTCAGGGCGCGAGTCTGTGTCGGGTCCAGATGCTGTCGGCCTGCAGCCGATAGCAGACGCGATCATGCAGCCTTGATCGGCGCCCCTGCCAAAACTCCCAGTAATCGGGCACCAGCCGATAGCCGCCCCAGTGGGGCGGTCGGGGTGGGTTAAGCCCGAATTTCAACCCGTACTCGGCTGTACGGGAGACCAGCATCGCCCGCGAGCTCAACTCCTCGCTCTGGGGCGACGCCCAGGCACCGATCCTCGAGGCAAGCGGGCGAGACGCATAGTAGGCATCGGACTCGGCCGCCTCGGCCCGCTCCACGCGGCCCTCGATTCTGACCACGCGCTCGAGCTCCACCCAATGAAACTGGACCGCTGCCTGGGGGTTGCCCGCCAGTTCGCGCCCCTTGCGGCTGTCATAGTTCGTATACCAGACCACACCGCGCCGATCGAACCCCTTGATCAGCACCACACGCGTGGAGGGCCGCCCTCCGGCGCTCACCGTTGCAAGGGTCATGGCATTGGGCTCGGGCAGCTTTGCCGCGATCGCCTGATCGAGCCATTGTCGAAACTGCTCAAACGGCTCGGGCGCCGCCTGAGCCTCATCCAACTCACCCTGCGTATAGTCCTTGCGCAAATCCGCCAGGGGCTGCTCACTCATGGCCTGCTGTCCTCATGGGGTCGAGATCTGCGCGAGTATACGGCGACCGGCAATCCAGTTGGGCGCCAGACATACAGCCTGAACCTCGCCGTAAGCGGGATTCAGGCTGCCC
This sequence comes from Burkholderiaceae bacterium, assembly GCA_044348315.1. Lineage (GTDB taxonomy): Bacteria > Pseudomonadota > Gammaproteobacteria > Burkholderiales > Burkholderiaceae_E > SYIM01. The sequence continues at coordinate 6,719 of JBIKTA010000001.1, forward strand.
ACGACCGGCTCAACGGGACCGGGAACTGCCGCGCGCGGGGCCCGCAAAGGATGAGCCGGAGCGGCCGTCGGTGCGGCCCTCCGTTCGCCCATCGGACCGTCCGCCGCTGCGCCCATCCGGGCGGCCTGCCGCCTGGGGGCCCGATCGCTGCTGCGGCGCGTGAGCACTGCGGCCCTGTGGGGCACCGGAGCTAGGCCGGGGCGCATACCCGGGGGCGCCGCCACGGTTTTGAGCGCCGCCTGAGTTGCCACGAGACGGCTGCGCATTGCCACGCGAACGACCCGAACTATCGCGCCCCCGGGCCGCTCCGCCCATCAGAATCGGCTCGGGCCGGGCGTTGAGATCGGGCTCGAAACCCGCGACGGTCAGGCGCGGCAATTCCCGGCCGATCAGGCGCTCGATCCCGCGCAGGAAATCGAACTCGTCGACACAGACCAGGGACAGGGCCTCGCCGCTCGCGCCGGCACGCCCGGTGCGTCCGATCCGGTGAACGTAGTCCTCGGGCACGTTGGGCAACTCATAGTTGACGACATGAGGCAGCTCATCAATGTCGATGCCGCGGGCCGCGATGTCGGTCGCCACCAGTACCTGGAGCGAACCCTCCTTGAACCCGGCGAGCGCACGGGTGCGGGCGTTCTGGCTCTTGTTGCCATGGATCGCAAGTGCAGGAATGCCGGCCTTCTCGAGATGTTCGGCCAGCCGGTTGGCGCCATGCTTGGTGCGGGTGAACACCAGCACCTGATACCAAGCGTGATCACTGATCAGCTTGGCAAGCAAGGCTCGCTTGGCATCGCGATCGACCAGAATCACCTTTTGCGCGACCGCCTCGGCGGGGGCGTTGCGGCGCGCGACTTCGATACTCGCCGGACGATCGAGCAGACCGGCCGCCAGCCCACGAATCTCGTCCGAGAAGGTGGCCGAGAACATCAGATTCTGTCGCTGCCGAGGCAGCAGCGACAGCACGCGGCGAATGTCGTGAATGAAGCCCATATCGAGCATACGATCGGCCTCATCAAGCACCAGGATCTCGACGGCGCTGAGATCGATCGTGCGCTGGCTGACGTGATCGAGCAAACGACCGGGCGTCGCCACCAGGATGTCGAGTGGCTGGCGCAGACGGGTAATCTGCGGGTTGATGCTCACGCCTCCGAACATGGCCATCGAGCTGAGTTTCACATGGCGACTGTAGTCACGGATGTTGTCCTCGACCTGCGCGGCGAGCTCACGCGTGGGCGTGAGGATCAAGGCCCGGATGCGGGAGGCCGGACGCCGGACCGGACCCGCCTGAGCACTCGGCTGGGCCGCCGACTGGGCGGGGGCCGACATCAGGCGCTCAAGAATCGGCAGAACGAAGCCTGCCGTCTTGCCCGTGCCGGTCTGTGCCGCAGCCAGCAGATCGCGGCCCGACAGCACGACGGGAATCGCTTCACGCTGGATCGGGGTGGGCTCGGTGTAACCGAGTTCGGAGACGGCACGAACGATGGGCTCCGAGAGCCCCAGAGAGGAAAAAGTCATGAAAGTCCATTGGGAACACTGCTGCGTCGACCTGCTGCCGGCGCAATGAGGCGCGCAGCACCAGTCGGGAAGACGAAGACGGGGAGAGCTGAAGTCGGAAATGACGGGCGGCGAGGAGACTGGATTCAATGCCGCGTGAGGGAAAGTATACGCCTTAAACCTGGCATCGGCCGGACTGTACGCGCATACTCCCCGGATGGATCGAATCGGAATCGGCATTCACGGTGGCTGCGGGACGCTGGCCGCGTCGGAATTGAGCGCAGACGGCTGGCGCGAGCTGCGCGCGCACCTTGAGCAGTCCCTGCACGCCGGCTGGCGGCTGCTGCGTTCGGGCGCACCGGCGCTGGATGCAGTCGAAGCGGCCGTGGTCGTACTTGAAGACAGCCCCCACTTCAATGCCGGATATGGCGCTGCGCTCAACGAGGCGGGCGAACACGAACTCGACGCATCGATCATGGTGGGGCACACGCTGCAGGCGGGCGCGGTCAGCCTCGCACGGCGTATCCGCAATCCGATCCGGGCGGCGCGGGCCGTGATGGAGCGATCCGATTGTGTGCTGATTTCGGGCGAAGCCGCCGATCGCTTCGCCGCGCAGCAGGGACTGTCGATAGTCGACAACGGCTATTTCACCACCGCGCGGCGCGTGGCTGCACTGGCTTCGCTACAAGCCCGGGCCGAGCGCGGCACACTCGCGGCCGCAAGCGAAGGTGAGCGGCACGGGACGGTTGGTGCGGTGGCGTTGGATACGGCCGGCCATCTCGCTGCCGCCACCTCGACCGGCGGATTCAACAACAAGCCCGTAGGGCGGGTGGGCGACAGCCCGGTGATTGGCGCAGGCACCTACGCAGCAGACGGCGTTTGCGCGGTGTCGTGCACCGGCCAGGGCGAGTTTTTCATTCGCCACGTGGTCGCACACGAAATCGCAGCCCGGGTGCGGCTTGCCGGTCAATCCGCGCGGGACGCGAGTGACGCACTGGTCCACACCGTGATGGGCGCACACCGCATCGGCGCCGGTGTGATCGTGCTCGATGGAGCGGGGCGTTTTCATGCTCCGTACAACACACTCGGCATGGCGCGGGGCTGGGTCGATGCCCAGGGTCATGGCTGGGTCGCCACCCACGCCGAACCCATCGAAATTCACTTCGCGGCCTGACTTGCTGCGGGTGCGAACCCTGAGTCAGACGTGAGGCGCCCACAGTCAGGCGCGAGGCACCCACAGCGCAACCACGCTCGGACCCCCTCAAAACGGGGGCTTGATGACTTTCGCGCACGTGCCGCGAATCAGCTTGATGTTGCGACCATCCTGCGTGCCGATCGTCTGAACAAAATCACCGCTGGAACGATCGATGACGAACTCCTCGCGATTGATCACCGTACCGAAACGGTTGATCATCGCCGGACGACTGACGATCAACCGATCCCCCTGGACGGTCAGGTTGCCCCCCCGCCCTTCGGAGATCGCCAGGCGGCCGGCATACCAGCCCGAGGCCTTTTCGAAGTCGATCTGCGCCATGGCGATGCGGGCGGGCTCATTGGCGTTGATGCCCAGCGCAAGCTGGCCGTCGAGATCGAGTTGCAGCTCGCAGATGAGATCCATGACGCCAGCCCGTCGGTCGTTCCCGACATCGCGCGGGATATTGGGCAGTACCGTGCTGTCGTCGACCATCAGGTAAGCGACCCCCATCGCCAGCGAGGTGGCCAGCGCTCCAATCACGATCCCACCCAACAGGTTTTTCATGGCGGCACTCAAGGGAATGACGTGAATGTCGATCATACTAGGAGCGCGTCGAACTTGAAATTCGACTCCGACGCTTAGCGCCGCGCGGGGTGAGCTTATTTGCCGGAAACTCCGAACGCTTGAAACGGGTCGATGTCGGCAGCACGCCGCATTGACCGTCCGTCCGACCCTCCATGGACCACCATGAAAGCCGCCCTTAAAGCCGTTGCCATTCTGCTTGCCATCATCCTGATTGCGGTGCTGGGCACCCTGAGTCTCGTCAAGACTCAACAGGCCTCGGAGTCCGGTCGGCAGCTCAATCAGGCGGCTGGCCGCCTCACCGCCCAGAAAAACGAGATCGACACGCTCAAATCTGAGATCGAAGGACTGCACGACAAACTGCGGGAGCTGCAGAACAAACTGGCCGCGGCCGGCTCAGGCGGCACGAGCCTTGCGGACGGCATCGGTGCCTGTCCGGCGGCCGCACCACCGGTTGCGCTCGAAGCGGGCGACACCGCTCGGCCCAACCTCGGGATTCGTTACCAATCGGGCGTGTTGAGAGTGCTGAACACTGGATCATCTCTGCGCGTGGCGGCGGCCCCGGGCGGCCGGCTCCAGATCGGCGCCGAGATGTTTGACCTCCGACACATCCATCTGGTGCGCGTCGAAGGGGGCCTGCTGAATGGTCGACCCGCCGCCATGGCGGCGCATCTGGTCCACACCACGACTGCGGGTGAAACGGTCGTGGTCACCGTGCCGCTGCGCGAGTCGGCCTTTCAGAACCGCACCATCTGGCAGCTGCTCAACAACGTGCCGAATTTTGGTGCGCCCGAGTCCACGGTGGCCAACATCGCGATGGATCCCACCCAGCTCTTGCCCGACAATCGCAATTACGAGGCGTTCAGGGGCAGCTTGCCCTTCGCTCCCTGCACGGCCAATGTCCGCTTCTTCCAGTTCGCCAACCCGGTCGGCCTCAGCAAGGACCAGGTGGATCGTTTCGTGAGCCGCGTGAAACCCGAAGCACCCGCCCGGGCCGCAGGGTCGGCCGCTACGCCACCGAGGAGCGCAGCCGCTCGGTGATGGGAAAGACCAAGCAGGAGCCCCCGAGGATCCTGCGCGCCCAGCCCTCCTTCGGTCCTCAGGGCCGGCCAGGCGATCAGTCCCTGCTGAACAGGCGCTGGATTGGCGTAGGGGCCTCGGTAGCAGGAATCTCAGCGCTCTCGGGGCAGACCCGCCGGTAGACCTGAGCAAACGCGCTGCCGCCTGGAATCTTGCGCCAGTAGCCCATTTCCCTGACGTCGAAGCGGCGCCCCCCCTCCAGCATGGGCCCGGTAAAGCTCTGCATCTGGCCAAGCCGGTGCATCTGATTGCGGCAATCGTATTCGTTGAGATAGGCGCGCGAGCGCACACCGTCGGGGTCGGCGGCATCAAGATCCTGGAGTTCGCGCACCCGGCGGATATCGCCGTCTCGCACCAGCGTCGCGGGGTCGAGGTAGAGCCGCATTGAGGGCGACTGACCGACCAGCCGCCAGCGGTCGTGACTTGATTGGGTCGCCATCGCCAGGTTGGCGGCGGCAAAGAGCGCGAACATGCTGGCAAGCCGCCGGGCGAAAGGGCGTTTCACTTTGCAGGCGCGCATCAATGCCAGGTCCCGGCCAGTCGCACGACCTCGCCCCCCGTGCCCAGCTTGAAACGGGAAATGCCGGGCAGGCTGTGCGTATTCACCCCCCCGAGATCAAGCCGGGCGACGCCCAGGTCACGCAGATGGGCGAGCGACTCCCACAGGATGCGATTGTGCGCATTGCTGTCACGTCCGGCCTCATCGGCCCAACCGATGTGGTAGGTCGCCGTGCGGCCATGAACGAGGAACAACATCGCCGCCACGGTCTCTCCATTCAGATCGGCGCGTCCGATGGCGAAGGCAGGCCGCGTTTTTCGAGCGCGCCTACCCTCGGCACCGAGGTCCATCCACTTGGCGACGAACCCGGTCGGCAGGCCAAGAAAGCGCCTTCTATGTCGCTGCTCGCGCTCGCGCTCGAGCAGCCACTCGCAACGCGCCCGGTTGGCGTTCACAAAGATCTTGAGTTCGGACTGCGCTTCGGCGCGCGTGAGTCGATTACGCCACTTCGCATCCAGCCGCTCGCGCAGGGTTTCCTCGCTCTGCTCAAGGTCGATGTGGACGGTACTGTAGCCGGTCATGACCCGATGCATGCCTACCACCTCGCCGGAATCGATCTGCTCTGCGGTCTGCTCGGGCGAGAACAACGGAATCCGAATCGCAGGTACAGGCAGGGAGCGCCGCATGATTCGGTACGCTTGAGCACGTGCGTCGATGGACAGGTCAGTCGCCCAGATCGGTCCACGCGAACACAAGGCAGTAGACAGATAACCCGCAAACCGGCGGCAAACAAACTGCGCGATGCCGGCAGGGTCGGTGTCTGTAAGCAACCAGGCTCGATGGAGGCTGAGCCCGAGCGCCCGCATGACCTCACCGTACTCCCAGGATTGCTGGAGCGGTCCCAGTCGATACTCGTGAAACTCACGCCAGGATGCCGCCGTCGCGTGATTCCATAGACATTGCATGCCGATATAATAGCCCACGGCCGGTTGTGGGGGCTGTGCGAGAGGTCAAGATCGGGTGATCCGTGTCGAATCTCTTTTTATCCGCCATCGGCAGGTTCAGAACGCGTGAGCGCACGCCCCAACGGGTGCTGGGCCACGACATCCCGAAGCCTCGCCTGACTGCGGCCGGTATCGGTTATCTGTTGGTGTATCTCGCCACCCCCGTCGTGATCGCGGGCAATCTGCTGGATTTCATCATGCAGTGGCTGTTCGGTTGGTGCATCGGCATCTGGTGCGTGTTCGCCTCCTGAAGGATCGCCATGTTTTTCTTTGTCGGCATGATCGTGGTGTTCGGAGCGGTGGTGGGCGGCTATATTGCCGCCGGCGGCAATATGGCGCCCATCATCAAGGCCGCTCCATTTGAGATCTTGATCATCGGCGGGGCTGCCATCGGAGCCTCGCTGGTGGGTAACAGTTTTCCGACCTTCAAGGCGGCAATGGGCGGGATTGGGAAGTGCATCTCGGGGCCCAAGTGGAAGCAGGAGGACTACCTCAACCTCATCGTTTTGGTGGGCAAGCTGCTGAACGTCATGAAGAAGGAAGGGGTGGTCGCCCTCGAGGCCCACGTGGAAAATCCCGACTCCAGTCCGATTTTTGGTGAGTTTCCCAAGCTCGCCAAAGACCATTCGATCGTGCAACTGATCTGCGATCCGCTACGTCTGGCTGTGATCTCGCAGGGCAATCTCGACGCGGATGCAGTCGAGGACATCATGAAGACCGCGATCAAGACCCATCACCACGAGGTCATGATGGCTCCGGCCGCGCTGACCTCTATGGCCGGTTCGATGCCCGCGCTCGGGATCGTCGCCTGCGTGCTCGGGGTGATCAAGACCATGGGCGCGATCGATCAGCCTCCGGCCGTGCTGGGCGCACTGATCGGTGCCGCGCTGGTCGGCACCATGCTGGGAGTGTTCATGTCCTACGGGATGTTCGAGCCCTTTGCGAACCGTCTCGCACAGATCCTCGATGAGGAAGGACAGGTCTACCAGGTCATCATGAACATGATCGTCGCCAACCTGAAGGGCCACCCGCAGCCGGTGGTGATCGAATCGGCCCGGGCCTGCATCAGCCACCACAATCAGCCGAGCTTCTCAGAGGTGTTTGACAGCTTGCGAGGTGGGTGATGAGCCGGCCACCTGATCGGCTAGCCGGGTTCCGGAGACACTGATGGCGACCGAGCAGAAGGCAGCGACCACGGCTGCGGCTGCCGCAAGCGGAGCAGAAGGCCAGGCGCCCGAGGCCGCCGCAGCGCCGGTACGCCCGATCATCCGCAAGATCATTGTCGAAGATGGCCATGGCGGTGCGCACGGGGGAGCCTGGAAGATTGCGCTCGCCGACATGATGACCGCGCTGATGGCGTTCTTTTTGCTGATGTGGTTGCTCGGCGCCGCCAATACTGACCAGCGGAAGAGTATCGCCGATTACTTCAGGCCCGCCTCACATAGCCAGATCAAGTTCGGCGAGCTTTCGGGTTCGGATGGCCTGCTGGGCGGTCGATCCATCACCGATCCGGACGGATTTCCATTCACCGCCAAGCAGACTGCCATGCTCGAGCGCCTCACGCCTCGCGCCAAGGGTGGTCCCAACAACGACCAGGGCGACAACGAGCAGGAGGCCAACGCGCAAGGGCCCCAGGACGATGCGCCCACCAACGACCCCTCCCGCGGCCCCAAAAAGGTCGAGGACCAGTTCAACTTTGAGCGCCTTCAGGAGGAACTGAAGGAAAAGCTATCGGAGAACCCCGACACCGCGAAGCTCAAGGAGCAGGTCTCGATCACCCGCGAAGCCGATGGGCTCCGGATCGAGATCCTGGACAAGGCTGACTTCTCGATGTTCAGGCTCGGCACGGCCGAGCTCGATCCGCGCGCCGCGCAGTTGCTCGCCGAGGTCGCTCGCGCGGTGCGCGATCTGCCCAACCGGGTTGCAGTCAGAGGCCATACCGACAGCCTGGGTTTTGCCGCAAGCAGTGGTCGGAACAACTGGATTCTGTCGACCGAGAGGGCCGACGCCACGCGCCGCTTGATGGTTGCGAGCGGCATCGCCGAGGGTCGCTTTGCGCGCATCGAAGGCGTGGCCGACACCAATCCATTCATGCCTGACAACCCGGCCGACCCGCGCAACCGTCGCGTCAGTATCACTTTGCTCAATCAACCCTGATTGGCCTGGCCGCCCAGGTCTGGTCCGCACAAGGCCCCCATGACCGCTCGTCCTTTGAAAAAGCTCTTCTTCGCGGTGCTGCTTGCTCTTCTGGCAGGCTGCCTTGAGATCCGGCAGTCGCTGGTGATTGAAGGCAGTCGGGCAGAGTATGGCGCCGAGATCAGGCTCGATGCGCGCCTTGCCGCGCTCGCCCAGCGCGATCGTGACGGACGGAAGCCCTTTTGTGACCCGATCCAGGTTCCTCCTGAGGCCCGCTCGAGAGGGGTCGAGGCTGAAGTCACTGAGCGAACGTCTCAGGGCGAACTGATCTGTACGGTACGCTTGCGGGGCCCGATCGAGGCGCTCCTGATAGCCATGGACCGCAGGAGCGGTTCGGGTCTGGGCAGCATTTCGATCGAGCGCATTGACGCGGTGACCCTGCGCATCGAGAACGTGATCGAGCCCATGAGTCAGTCTCGGAGCGGGGCCGAGTCGAGAGGGCTCGAGCAGTCCATGGCCGAAGGTCTTTTCGCCGGCAAGCTCATGACCTGGACGATCCGGGCGCCGCGCATTCTCGACTCCAATGGCGTGATCGCGCCCGATGCGCGCAGTGTCGAATGGTCAGTGCCGGTGGGTGAGGCGATGAAGGCGACGCAACGGTTCCACGCGAACGTGCGACTCGAGTTGACAACTTTCGAGCGGATCCGATTGTGGTTTGTCGATCAGTGGAGAGCGGTGCGCCGGGTATTGCGCGAGTTGCTCGCCGACTGAGTGTGGGTAAATGGTGCCGGCTACCTGACTCGAACAGGTGACCTACCGCTTACAAGGCGGTTGCTCTACCAACTGAGCTAAGCCGGCAAAATTGGGCGCTACTTGACTCGCTTGAGGTGACCGCGTGCAGGCTTGGCAGGGCCTGAGGGCGGCGCGTTCGGAGGTTCGTTCGGCGGGCCACCGGATCCGGACGGTGCAGCGCTAGAAGGCTGCGCGCTCGTTGCAGGCTCCAGAGCGGCAGTGGGCGTGCTCGCTTCAAGCTCTTGCTGGGGAGCTGCCTTGTCCCCCGAGGCCGTATCGGGTGGGGGGGTTGGCTTGGAGCGGCGCCTGGGGGCTCGGGGCTTGCGCGCCGGTGCACCCCCAGCTTCCGTGCTCGCGTCGGATACCACTTTTGCGGCAAGGGGCTCGGGCGCCGGGGACCGCTCGTCCGGAGCGGGCGCGGCCACTTTCGGCACCAGTCTTGGTTTGGTCGAACTACGCGGAGCGGATTGACGCGAACCCGAATCAGAATGCGGTTCGGAACCACGCGCCGGCACCGACGCCTCCGCCCGACCTTCGGGCGAGGTGGCCTCCCGGCGAGGGACAGGAATCGGAACAGGGCTGGGGGCCCGCGCGGGCGCGGGTCTCGGGGATTGCGTTCGAACGACGTCAAAGGCCATGCCGTGGCCGGTTTCCTGGGCGTAGATGGCTGAAACGTTGTCGATCGGAATCGACACGCTGCGCACGGTTCCGGAAAAGCGGGCCTCGAACTCGATGAAGTCGTTGCCGATGCGCAGGCGATGTGTCGCCTGCGCCGATACGTTCAGTACAATTTCTCCGTTGCGCACGAACTCGGCCGGGACCTGAGTGTGTTCATCGACGACAACGGCAATGTAGGGGCGGTAGCCGCTGTCCTCACACCACTCGTGAATCGCGCGGATCAGATAGGGCTTGGTCGAAATGTCAGCCATCTCAGCGCCGCATCACCTTTTCTGAAGGCGTGAGCGCTTCGATATAAGCTGGCCGCGAGAAAATCCGCTCGGCATAACGAAGCAAGGGCGCCGCCGTCTTGGGCATTTCGACACCGTAGTGGTCGAGCCGCCACAGCAAAGGCGCAATCGCCACATCCAGCATCGAAAAATCCTCGCCCAGCATATGCTTGTTCTTGATGAAGATGGGCGTGAGCTGAGTCAGGCGATCGCGGATCTGCTGACGCGCGCGATCCTGGAGCTTCTGCGCGTCCTTGGCCGGATCTCGTCGCTCGAGCGTCTGCACATGGACAAACAGCTCACGCTCGAAATTGAAGAGGAACAACCGGGCCCGCGCGCGCATCACAGGATCAGCCGGCATCAGCTGAGGGTGGGGAAAGCGCTCGTCGATGTACTCGTTGATGATGTTGGATTCGTAGAGGATCAAATCGCGCTCGACCAGGATGGGTACCTGACCATACGGATTCATGATCGAAATGTCTTCGGGCTTGCTGTAGAGATCAACGTCACGGATTTCAAAATCCATGCCCTTTTCGAACAATACGAAACGGCACCGCTGAGAGAACGGGCAGGTCGTACCTGAATAAAGGACCATCATGTGCAATGCTCTCCTGAGCGTGTTGCCAAAGGCTGAACGGCTGGATCAGAAACGAAGCTGCATGGGCGCGAGCCGATGCAGGCGGGCTTATTTGATGTCTTTCCAGAAGACCCTGTTCAGATTCCACGCAAACACGGTAAATACCGAGAGGAAGAGCAGCACCCAAACGCCCAGCCGGGTCCGGGTCGCAGCCGTCGGGTCAGACATATAGGTGATGAATGCGACCAGGTCGGCTATCTCGGAGTCGTAGCGCATCGGCGTGAGGGTGCCGCCTTCGGCGGACGTGAACCGGTAGGTCTTGCCCGCCGGCGGAACGCCATCAATGATCTTTTCTTCGGCTTGGGTGCGGCGACCATCGGTGCCGTAACTGATCACGGTCTTGACCATCGCGGTCTGGCCGGTCTTCTCGTCCTTGTGCTTGTGAATATCCTCGATCCGCAAGCCACGCTGACCCTGCAACTCCCACAGCACATGGGGCATTCCGACGTTCTCGAACAAGGCGTTGTTCCAGCCCGAGGGGCGATCCGCATCGCGATAGTAAGAACGCAAATAGGTGTAGAGCCAATCTGAGCCGCCCCCCGAGGGCGACGAACGGGCCCGGGCAATCAGCGACAAATCGGGCGGCAGGGCGCCGAACCATTCCTTGGCATCAACCGCCCGCAGCGCCACCTTCATGGGTTCGCCAACCTTGTCGCCGGTGAACATCAGGTGGCGCTTGATCTGCTCGTCGGTCAGCCCGATGTCCTTGAGCCTGTTGTAGCGCATCGCCGACGCGCCATGACAGTTCAGACAATGATTGACGAACAATTTGGCGCCGTTCTGAAGGGCGACCTGATCGTTCAGCTTGGCAGTCGGAAAACGGTCCAGGGGGAAACTTGACTCAGCGGCCGACGCAGTGCCAACCAGACACACTGCAATCAACGCGAACGCACGGCTCAAAAACTTGCTCATGAATGACTCCTGCCTTCAGTGCGCCGCAAAGGTCACGCGATGCGGGACCGACTTGAACGAGCCCATCGCACTCCACCAGGGCATCAGCATGAAGAATGCAAAGTAGAGGAGCGTGCCGATCTGAGCCATCAGGTTGAGCATGGGCTCGGGCGGCTTGACCCCGAGGTAGCCCAACACCACAAAGACCACGACAAAAGTGCCGTACACCCACTTGTGCCAGTCCGGACGATAGCGAATCGAGCGGACCGGACTGTTGTCGATCCAGGGGAGCGCGAAGAGGATCATCACGGCGGCGCCCATGCCCACGACGCCCCAGAACTTGGCCTCGATGAGCATGAACCCGCCCACCAGTGCACCGACCGCCAGCAAGGTAATCAGCTTGATGAGCCCGCTGCGGCCCGTGACAAGCACCAGAAGCGCAAAGGCAATGAGGAAAGGCGTCATCCAGTAAAGCAGGAAGTCATCGGTCACCGCCCGCAGGACCGAGTAGTAGGGGGTGAAATACCACACCGGGGCAATGTGCGCAGGGGTCTTGAGCGGATCGGCCGGGATGAAGTTGTTGTACTCCAGGAAATAGCCTCCGAACTCGGGGGCGAAGAAAACAATGGCCGAAAACGCGATCAGGAAGACCGAGACACCGAGGATGTCATGGACCGTGTAATAAGGGTGGAAAGGGATGCCATCAACCGGCTTGCCTGTGGCGTCTTTTTGCGCCTTGATATCCACACCGTCCGGGTTGTTGGAACCCACCTCGTGAAGCGCGACGATGTGCGCGGCAACAAGACCGAGCAGCACCAGCGGAATCGCGATCACGTGAAAGGCGAAGAAGCGGTTCAGCGTGGCATCACCCACCACGTAGTCGCCGCGGATCCACACCGACAGCTCGGGACCGATGAAGGGAATCGCTGCGAAGAGATTGACGATCACCTGCGCACCCCAGTAAGACATCTGCCCCCAGGGAAGCAGGTAGCCAAAGAAGGCCTCAGCCATCAGAGACAGGAAGATCAGGCAGCCAAAGATCCAGACGAGTTCGCGTGGCTTGCGGTAGGAGCCGTAAATCAAGCCCCGGAACATGTGCAGGTAGACGACCACGAAGAAGGCGGATGCACCCGTTGAATGCAGATACCGAACGAGCCAGCCCCATTGAACATCGCGCATGATGTACTCGATCGAGGCAAAAGCGACCGGAATGCCGGCGTCGTTTAGAGACGCATCCGGTTTGTAGTGCATCACGAGGAAAATGCCGGTCACGATCTGGATGACCAGCACCAGCATCGCCAACGAGCCGAAGAAGTACCAGAAGTTGAAGTTTTTCGGCGCGTAGTACTCAGAGAGATGCGCCTTCACGGTCGAGGTGAGGGGAAACCGCTGGTCGATCCAGCCCAAGAGGCCGGTGGTTTCGATTTCTTTTTGCTGCGCCATTGCGCGACTCCTGGCGGGAAATGCTTGGTGCAAACAATCAACGGGCTGGCTGATCGGGGTCGTGGCGCAGAACAGGCACCTCGACCCCGGGATCAGGCCTTGTCCTCGCCGATCAGGATTCGGGTGTCAGAGAGATACACGTGCGGGGGAACTTCGAGATTGTCCGGCGCAGGCTTGTTCTTGAAGACACGCCCAGCAAGATCGAACGTGGACCCGTGACAGGGACACAAAAAACCGCCCCCCCAATCATCAGGAAGCGAAGCCTGAGGACCGGTCTGAAACTTGTCAGTCGGGGAACACCCCAGATGCGAACAGATGCCCACCACGACAAGATACTCGGCCTTGATCGAACGATGGGGGTTTCTGGCGTATTCGGGTGTGGGATAAGCTGTACGCAGCGAGCCCGGATCGGCCACCTGGGGCTCGGTCGACTTGAGCGTCTCGAGCATCTCGGGCGTGCGCCTGAGCACCCAGACGGGTTTGCCACGCCACTCGACACGTTTCAGATCGCCGGGTTGCATGGCCGAGACGTCGATCTCGACGGGTGCCCCGGCTGCTTTAGCGCGCTCGGAGGGCGCAAAGGAGGCAACAAAGGGAACCACGGCGGCTGCGCCACCGACCGCCCCCACCGCGGCGGTAAGACCGATTGCGGTACGCCGGGACGGATCGGGAGGGGATGCTGCAGCGCGACCGGCTGAATCGCTCCTGGATGAATCGCTCATGGCAGTCCTGATTGCTTTCATAAAATTTTCGTCATGATTTTACCCGAACGGCGGGCCAGATCAGAAACCAGGTGCCTGACAGCCCACAACCGGCGAGAGGGTATGCGACCGCTCGAGACAGGTAGGCAAGCCCTGCTTGACCACTCGGCAGGCCTTCACGTATACAGTAGGTACTTCATTCATAAGTGGCTCGAAAGTCCCTTCCTCATGATCCGCGTCAGCACATGGCCTGAATTCCTCAGCGTGGTGTCGAGCTTCGATCAATGGGCGTTTCGCGGCGAAGCGCGCGCCGATCAGCCTCTCCTCGCCTCATTGGCGAGGCGGCTCGTCGCGTACTGTCCCGATCGGTCACTCTGGCCACTGCGCGAGCGGCGAGCGATCCGGATTTTCAAGCGCAAGGCTCATGTCCACGTGGGCGATGGCGCAGCACTCGACGACGACCTGCGAGTGCTGGCCATGATGCAGCATCACGGCGGCGCCACCCGGCTGCTCGACTTCACCAAATCCCCTTTCGTTGCGGCGTTTTTTGCCCTTGAGCACAGCATGGGCGATTCAGTGGTCTACGCGCTCAACACGCCAGCGCTCTGGACCCGCACCTGTGGGCGCGATCCGAAACTCACCCGCGACGCGATCGACCCGCGGATCCCCGGCCATTACGATCGGTTTTTCGTCGACAACCGCTATCCGGTTGTCTGGTTTGGCGAACCCACTGATATGGATCGACGCCTGATCGCACAATCGGGATTGTTCGTGGTCCCTGGGATACTCGACGTTCCACTGGAAGAACTGCTCGCCCAG
>JBIKTA010000136.1:0-6491 GCA_044348315.1 Burkholderiaceae bacterium
GTGCGGGTCCCAGCGGTGCCACAGCGAACCTCGCTTGCTTTGCACGTCGAACGGGTTGTCCATGGCGCCCCCCGATGGCTTTCGGAAGCAGGCCGGATACTCTTTCCCTGGATCAAAAGTGGTTGAATGCCTAAAATACAAGGCATTGCGCGGTCTATAGCCTAGTTTGGGTTGCATTTAATGAACGCTCTCACTTGCGGCCCATGGCATCATAGCCTATTATTGTGGTCATTAAAACAAGATATGCCTATTTCGATGAGCAAGTTTGAGATCCCGATGCAAGTCGCCGAGCAGGTGACGCAGCTCGGTCAGCGCGTTCGGATCGCACGCATCCGGCGCGGCTGGTCCGTGGCTGATCTGGCGAGCAAGGCCGGCATCAACCGCAACACGCTGACCGCGCTAGAGCTGGGCAAGCCGGGCACCGCGGTGGGGGTGTGCTTCACCGTCCTTTGGGCCCTGGGGCTGGATCGGACGCTGAACGGCGTGGCCGATCCAGACGCCGATCTGCACGGCAAGGCGCTTGAAGCTGCACGGCGTCCAACACGTGCCGGCAAGCCACGCAAGGCCAGCGACGACTATGACTTCTGAACGCGAAGCTTACGTTTACATCCAACTCCCTGGTACGTTGGAGACGGTTCCGGCGGCGTTGCTGCGTGTGCAAACCTTGCCAGATGGAACCCGGGTCGGGCGCTTCCGCTATGGCGATCGTTATCTCGCGAGACCTGATGCGGCGACGTTCGATCCGTTCCGCATGCCATTGGCCAAGCAGGTCTTTGAGTTCACGCAGCTCAGGGGCATCCCTGGCGCGGTTCGAGATGCCGCCCCGGATGCATGGGGCCGTCGTGTCATCGAGCACAAACTGGAGCGAGACCCAGCCGACCTTCAAGAGATCGACTACCTCCTTCACGGCCCCCAGGACGGGGCCGGATATCTGAGCTTTGGCTTGAAGGCCAAACCACCCGCACCCAGGCGCACCTACAACCGAACGCATCAACTGGACGAATTGATCGCCGCGGCTCAGGCGATCGAAGAAGGCAAGCGCGTGGCCGCGCATTTGCTCGAACAACTCGATCCCGGAACCAGCATGGGCGGCGCGCGGCCCAAGGCGACGATCGAAGACGACCATTGCTTGTGGCTCGGCAAGTTTCCTGCCAAGGATGACCGCTTCAATCTACAGCGGGTGGAATTTGCGACGCTTGACCTGGCCAGTCGGTGCGGTCTGAACGTCACCCAGGCGCGGCTGCAACCCGTTGGCAGCAGTGATGTACTGATGTTGAGGCGTTTTGACCGGGAGCATGCCGAAGGTGGCTACCTGCGTTTTGGCCTGGTCAGTGGCCTGACCGTGCTCGACTGTGGTGACAGCCATCTGGACAGGGATCGTTGGTCCTACCCCCTGCTAGCAGAAAATTTGCGGCGCTGGTCTGACAAGCCCGAAGCGGATTGCGCCGAGCTGTTCCGCAGGATGGTCTTCAACGCGGCCGTGACCAACAATGACGATCATCCGCGCAACCATGCCTTGCTTTGTCGGCAGAAAGGTTGGCGTCTTTCTCCTGCTTACGACTTGGTGCCCGCACCCGTGGTCAGCCTCGAACGACGTAATCTCGCTTTGACCGTGGGCAGCTACGGCCGTACTGCCAGCATCTATAACCTCTTGTCCCAAGCCTCACGGTTTGGCCTGTCTGTAGAGGACGCTCGCCAGGAGATTGATCGAATCGTTGTGGTTGTTCGGCAGTGGCGAGACAGTTTCTTTGCCTGCGGTGTGTCCACAGAGGATATTGAATACATTGCGCCGGCCATCTTGCCGGAGTGCTTTTTCTTTGAAAGGCGGCCGGATACCTGAGACTGCCGAACACATCTTCTTTGGCGCTGCCTTGGGCCATGGCGTCTAACTGCCGATCCTCGCGTGCATGGGCATGATTAGATGTCAATTAGCAATTCACGCCTTGTTTGAAAAACCATGCAGGATTCCATCAAGGACGCTTTGGAGCAGATGTCGAGCGAGAACCGATAGGACCATCAGGCAGCCACCATGAAACCCGCTACACATACCAGTTTCGCGGAGCGCACAGGCCGGATGCTGGCACGGCTGCGGAGCGGTTTTGTGCCATCCCGAATCGGGATCGGGCTGCCGCCATCAGATTCAAGCGATGCCGCAGACGCGGCACGCCAGGAAATCGAACGAATTTGCGAGCTCGCTCGGCAATGGCGCGACAGTATTCGTACCTGAGGGCTCAGGTCCCGTAAAACGGGTTGACGATCTCGAGCCCCTCTATTTTTTGTGCATTCTGCAGGTCCTCGCTGAGGAGTTGCCTGCATCCCGCGCCTAGGGCAGCGGCCACGATCAGAGAATCATAAAAGCTGAACCGGTAGCGATTCCGGACGTCCAACGCGCGGTGGTACAGCGTTGGGCTCGAACCGACCTCGAGCAGAGGCAAAAGTACGCAATCAAGGTACACGCGCGCGTCATCAAGCGGTAACGCCACTCGGGCCTTGCGGAGCACTGTGTTCAGAAACTCCTGAACGACTTGAAAGCTCACGCAAGCGTTCCCCTGAAAAAGGGCGTCACGAACGATCTGCTCTGCGAGACCCTGCTTTCTCTGATCCGTGGAATCGAGGTGATAGACGAAGACGTTTGTGTCGATAAAGATCTCAGCGCTCATTCATCTCTTCCCGCGACAGCTTTCTTCCCACCTCCAGTTTGCCTCGCAAATGCGCCATGGCCTGCTCATAGCGCAGTATCCGCTCTCGCGGGTGCGCATAGTCCGCGAGCCAACGCCGAAACTGCTCATTCAGAGTGGTGTGATCGCGATTCGCCCGGTCACGCGCAGCCTCGATCAGTGACGCGTCGGCGCTCAGCGTAATGTTTTTCATGGCATTCGAAACCAGGGGGTGGCACACGGCAAAAGTGTACACTACGGCAGTGTGTTAGCGCGTATCCCCGACGCAGCCTCGATCAGTGACGCGTCGACGCTCAGCCGTTCAGGCACGATCCGCTCCGTCCGCAAACATCTCGCGCAGTCTCGCCTTGACGACCTTGCCGCCACTGTTGACCGGGAGCGAATCGAGGCTGAGCCAACGCGCGGGAACCTTGTAAGGCGCCAGGTGCTCGCGGCAATGCGCGAGCAAGCGGCCGTGATCGATGGGCTGCGCCGCTACCCAGGCGACCGCGACAATCTCGCCGAGTTCAGGGTCAGGCACGCCCAGCACGCTGCACTCGCGGATCTCAGGCAGCCGCATCAACACATCCTCGACCTCATTCGGATAGATGTTGATGCCACCGCGGATGATCATATCCTTGGACCGACCCCGCAGAAACACGTAACCATCGAGGTCGATCTCGGCCAGGTCACCGGGGTAAAACCATCCGTTCCGGAAGTGGATCGCAGTCTGCTCGGGGTCCTGGTAAAAACTGTCCGCCACCCCCGGGCCGCGGTAGCGCAGGGTGCCGACCGTACCCGCCTCGAGCGGTCGATCGGCCTCGTCGACCACCTCCACCTCCACCCCGAAAATCGGCCGGCCGACCGTCGACGGGCGCTCGACGAGATCATGCGGGTCGCTCAGCGTCACCCCGCCGCCTTCGGTCGAGGCGTAGTACTCATGGAAGTGAGGACAGAGTTGCTCGACGATTGCGACCCGCTCGCTGGGCTGCAAAGGTGCACCTGAGGAGATCATCAAACCCACCCGCATGAAGGCTTCGCGCACCGACGCCGGCGCCTGGAGCAGACGCCGCAGTTGAGTGGGCACCAGGAACAGCGCATTGGCATCATGCTCACGCACATGCTCGGCGAGCGCCTCAGGCTCGAACGGCGGCACGCACATCGACAGCTGACCACCGCTGAAGAGCACCGACAGCGTGAACGTTCGCCCGCCTCCAAAATAAAGCGGCGTCGCGCACACATAGCGGCTGTTCGCATTCAAGCCCAGATTGATCCAGTGGGTGTAAAAGCGACGCAGGAAGTGACGATGCGTGATCCGAGGTCCCTTGGG
Organism: Burkholderiaceae bacterium; assembly: GCA_044348315.1. GTDB lineage: Bacteria > Pseudomonadota > Gammaproteobacteria > Burkholderiales > Burkholderiaceae_E > SYIM01. The sequence continues at coordinate 3,988 of JBIKTA010000136.1, forward strand.
GCGCCCGGTGGTGCCGGAGGAGAGCGAAAGCAGGAGCGGCGACTCGAGATCGGTCTGCGGCAGCGGATGCGTGAGAGCATCCCCCGCCTCATCGAGCAACACGTCCCAGGCATCGGACGGGGCTTCATCAACCGGAGAATCGGCCTCCCTCACGACTCTGACCGCGCCGAAGTGCTCGACCACGGCCCGCCGCTCGGCCGCCGTCCAGCGAAAATCGAGTGGCAGCATGACCACACCGGCGCGCATGCACGCCCACATCATGATGACATGCGCCCAATGATCGCGCAGACTCAAGCCCACAACCTCACCGGCCCGGCAGCCACGGTCGATCAGCGCCCGCGCTCCCCGGTCTACCAAATGGTCCAACTCAGCGTAAGTGATCCTTCGATCACCATCGATGATGGCGACCAGAGTCGCGCGGTTGCGGGCATGCTGCCTGAGCGCATCGGCCAGATTGCGTTCCATGATTCAGTTCGGCTCCGATCAGGCCTTGGGCTCGGGCGGTGGACTCGTCACGTACGTGCCGCGCCCGCTTGCGATCAGATTCCCGGCGAGATCGTAAATCTGCGCCTCACAGACTGAAAACTGCCGTCCGAGCTTGATCACGCGACCCTTTGCGATCAGATCGCCGGGCTTGGCGAGACGATGGTAATCGACCCGCATATCGATGGTGGGCACGGGACGCCCCACCGACTTGATGAGCGCAAAATCAGCGGCAAAATCGATGAGCGCGGCGAGGATCCCACCGTGGGTCTGATTGAGCGTGGGGTTGGCCACCCACTCCTCACGCCAGGTCGCACGGACCTCGATGCTTTCTTCCTCGAGCGCGAGGACGTTCAGACCCAGCCACCTGAGGTAGGGCCCGCGATTGATCAGTTCCTGAAGTTCCTGAACGGTCATGAGGTGAGCCTCTTGGGAGGGTTCAACGCCAGCGCGCGGGCCTCGAGTGTACGTCGGTCGATCTTGCCGACCGTGTTGAGCGGGAGCTCTTCGACAAAGTGAACATGCCTCGGGTATTGATAAGGCGCGGCGTGGGCGAGCGCATGCTGCTTGACGTCGTCTTCCGAGAGCGCGGAGGCCTTGCGCCGCACGATGAAGGCCACTGGAATACGATGCTTGATCGGATCCGGCAAGGGCACGACCACCGCCTGCTCGATGTCCGCATGGCGCTCGAGCATCAATTCAACCTCGAGCGGATAGATGTTGTGGCCGCTGCAGACAAACATGTCATCCGAGCGCCCGATAAAGTAGTACCAGCCGTCCTCGTCTCGCCTGAGGATGTCACCGGTGTTGTACCAGCCATCTTGGACGCGACGGGCGGTTTCCTCAGGGTTGTTGACATAGCCGTTCATCATGCCGGGACCACGCACCCACAGGGTGCCGAAATTGTCGTCACCACCACTGAACCGGAATTCATTTCCCGCAATCGGGTAGCCGACCGAGTGCCGGGGTCGGGTCTTACCCTCGGGGTGACGGCCAAACAGCGCAGCGCTCACCTCGGTGATTCCAAAGATGAGCACGATGTCGGCGTTGGGCACCCAGGCGTGCACCAGATCGATCAGTTCGTCCGATGCGGGCGCCCCGCCCATGGTCGCGAGCCGAACGTGCGAGTAATCGCGTCCGTTCAGCAGGTCGCGATGCTGAAGCATCATCGCGTACATGGTCGGCACGCCGGAGAGCACCGTGCAGTGGTAGGTATTGGCGGTCTCGAGGTACTTGCGCGCGTCGAACTTGCGCATCAGGATCAGGGTGGAGCCGCCCACCAGCACGCACTTGATCGAGTTCATCCCGTGCTTGTGATAGAGCGGCGCGGCCACGATCATCGAGTCTTCGGGGCAAAAATCCCTACCCTGCGAAATCTCGTGCGCCACCCAGACGTGCGCACGGTGAGACAGCATCGCGCCCTTGGGCCGTCCGGTCGAGCCCGAGGTGTAAGCCTGGAACGCGACCTCGTCACCCACCGGATCGATGGCGTCGAAGGGCCCGGGATCCAGAAAGGATCCGTAGCCCTGGTCGCCCTCTTGATCAAAGACCACCACCGGCAAGTCGGCCGGGAGCAGTTTCCTGAGGCCCGCCTCACAAAATACGAGCTTCACCTCGGAGTTGCCCGCTACCCAGTTCACCACGTCGGCGGGCTGCAGGATATTCATGAGCACCGGCGTGATCCCGGCACGCATGGCGCCGTAGAACACCTCCAGAAACTCCGAGCGGTTACCCGAGAGAATGCCCACCCGCTGCCCACGCACCAGACCGCGACGCAGCAGACCACGTGCCACCGCATCGCAGCGCCCGTGATACTCGCGGTACGTGAGGGTACGCGGGGCATCACCGCACAAGTCGACAATGGCCGGCCGATCCTGATCGCGGAACTCGATACCGATACAGCCGAGATTACGCACGTTGACGCTCATAGTTCGATCACCACTTTCCCGAACACCTCACGATCGGCGAGCATCCTGACGCCCTCGCCCGCCTGCTCAAGGGGCAGCACCTTGTCGATCACC
>JBIKTA010000137.1:0-6483 GCA_044348315.1 Burkholderiaceae bacterium
AATTGATGCTCCACGACCAGCAGCTCTCATCATCAATCGGGATCCACATGTGCCCGCCCAGCGCATGCGGACCAAAGGGCGGAATCAGCGTGTACCAGGGAAAGATCCACTGCGTGACCCGCCAGTAGTAGGAATCGGGCTCGCCATTGCGACGCCCGAAGATGGTGAGCCCGTGCGAGGACTCCTCGAGATCAAACACCGCGTTACGGTCGGCCTTGATGTATTTGTTGGCCTCGGCGTGTCGATGCATGGGGTCTTTGTCGAGCTCGAATCGATGGACCCAGGAGGCATGCGTGGTATCGATGCCGCCCTCCATCGCCTGAAGATAGCCGGTTGCCTGATACCGCTTGGTGATGTAGCGATTGGGCTCGTCGAGCAGGGCCCACTCGAGCTCGGGCAGATCGGGCTGGGTATCGGCTGGCCCCATATAGGCCCACACAATCCCGCCGCGCTCGCGCACGGGGTAGGACTTGGTCTTCATCTTGGGCGCAAGATGCGGGACCGAAGGCAGTTCGACGCAATGACCGTCAACGTCGAATTTCCAGCCGTGATAAGAGCAGCGCAGACCATTCTCTTCGTTGCGGCCAAGAAAGAGCGACACGCCCCGGTGCGGGCAGAATTCATCAATCAGCCCGATTCGGCCTTGGGTGTCACGAAAGGCGATCAGGCGTTCACCGAGGATTTTGATCCGCACCTGCGGGCAATCAGCCTCAGGCAACTCGCTCGACAGCAGGGCGGGCACCCAGTAGCGCCGCATCAGATCCCCCATTGGGGTGCCCGGGCCGGTACGGGTCAGCACATCGACCATCTCCTTGTTCATCGATACTCCTCTCAATTCAGAGAAACGTGTCAGCGCGCCCGCTCGGAGCGCAGCGCAATGGTGAGCCCGACTGCAGCCGCGACCACCAGGAACAAGTAGTCCAGCAAATCAGTCGGTGAAATATAGATCATCACCACGAGCGCGGCCGAAGCCACGACGACCCGCTCGGTGTTCGACAGCGCCTTACGACCGTAGCCGACCACGGCAGCCGTGACGAGATAAACCATCACAAGCGCTGAGAGCGCTCCGGCAACGATATTGACGACTGAGCCCTGCATCAGCAGACCGGGATGGAAGATGAAGAGAAAGGGAACGAAGTAGGTCGCACTGAGCATACGGGAGGCCTCGAAACCCGTACGCATCGGGCCCGAACCCGCGATCGTCGCCGCAGCAAACGCCGCAAAACATACGGGCGGAGTCACAAAACTGAACACACCGTAGTACATGATGAACATGTGCGCAGCGATCGCCGACACATTGAGTTCGGTGATGGCAGGGGCCACCAGAACGGCCAGGATCAGATAGACGCCGGTCGACGGCATGCCCATCCCGAGCACGAGGCAAACCAGCGCGACGAGCACCAACAGGATCACGAGGTTGATCTGGCCGACCTGCTTGAGCACGAGGGTCAGCGTAAAGCCGAGTCCGGTGAGGTTGAGCACACCGATCACAATGCCCGCAACCGCTGTAATCAAGGCGATCTGCAGGCTCATCTGGCCCGTCTCGAAGACGATGCCCAGTTGGCCTCGTCCTCTGCCGCGCGTCAACAAAAGGTGAATCGCGACTGCGACGAAGGCCGAAAGATAGGCCGCGCGCTCCGGCCTGAGATCAAGCGCGAACAACGCATAGACCAGCACCACCAGCGGCACCAGATAAATGCTCCCCATCGCGATGGCGCGCGCGCGCTGCTGGGCCTGCTCCACCTCATAGCCAGCCAGATCATATTTGTGCGCGATGAGGTGGACGTAAAGGAAGACCGCCACGAAATAGAGCAGAGCCGGGATGAGCGCGGCCAACGCCACATCGCTGTAGGGGATGTTGAGGAACTCGGCCATCAGAAACGCGGTCGCGCCCATCACGGGGGGCAAAATCTGGCCCCCTGTAGAGGCCGCCGCCTCGATTGCGGCGGCTTGTACGGGTTTGAAGCCCGACTTGCGCATCATCGGAATCGTGATGACCCCGGTCGAGACCACGTTGGATACCGCGCTGCCCGAAATCGACCCCATCATCGCAGAGGCAAGCACCGAGATCTTGCCTGCCCCGCCCTTGTAGCGGCCCATCAGGATCCCGGCCATGTTGGTATAAAAATCGGCCGCACCCGTCGCGCCCAGGGCAGCACCGAAGAAGATGAAGGCAAGGACGATCCCCATCGAGATCGCCAGTGGCGCACCGAGAATCGCATTGGCGTCCAGATACAAATACATGGCCAGCCGGTCAGGCGCGATCGCGCGATTGTAAAAATCCCCTGGCATCCACTCCGATACAAAGGCATAGGCGATAAAGGCACCGCAAATGACGACAAGTGGCATGCCAGCCGCCCGTCGAACAGCCTCCATGAGTAGCGCAACGCCGATCGCCCCGAGCGCGACCGCAATCGGCGGCATGTTGTGCAGCTCGGTGACGAGCGCCTCGTACGCAAAGGCGGGATAGAGACCCACCACGAGCCCGGTGAGGCCCAGCAGCCAGTCATACCAGGGCACCCGGGTCTGGGGGCCAGAGCGGGCGACAGGTGAGTACAGCATGAAGCTGCCCAGCAGAACCAGTCCGAGGAACAGGGCCAGATACTGGGCACGCTGCCAGGTGCCCTCAAAAAAGTCGGCGAGGTCGAAGGCCCAGAACATGGCAATACCAACAATCAGGACGTAAACCGACTTGAGCAACTGCCCAGCGACACCGTCCAGCTTGCGCTGATTCGTAACCGGTCCGCTCACCGAATCCTCTGCCATGCCAACCTCCATCCGCGAATCGACGCAGATCAATAGAATGTGGACCGGTCGACCGACCGATCCACATCATGATGTCACGCTCAACGATCCTGCTTTTGGTCAGCAAGCAGTCGAGTGTTGTGCGCTTCCATCACCGGCGTCCATAGGCCTTGCTCCTTGAAGAAGCGGATCGCCCCAGAGTGGTAGGGCACGGTGACATCCTGCTGGATCATCGTGGCCCGCGAAAAACGCGCATTCAACTCACGATGCGCCTTCTTGACCTGCTCTTCGCGCTCCCAGAGTGCCTTGGTCACTCGATAGACGAGTTCGTCCGAGGTATTGCGCCCAGCCGTGAGGTAGACGTCGTAACCGATCACATCGAGCTCTTCAAGAATGCCAGTGAAGTGCCCCTTGGGCAGACGATCCACACCTGAACCTGGCAAGACCTCGAGCATCCGCTTGACCGCCGCAGGATCCTTGCTGACGCTCAGGAAGCGAACGCCGCCCGGGATCGCGACGTCGGCCTCCCGCAGGGCCGGATTGAAGGCACCGTAAACGATGTCGGCACGCCCCTCCTGCAAGGCTTTGATGCCCTCGACGTGACTCGTCACAGGCACCTGCCGGAAATCCTCATAACGAAGACCGGCGTTGGCCAGCAGGGCCTGAGTCGTCAGCAGGCTGATGAGGTGCGCAGAGTAGTTGCCCGTGATGCGCTGGCCCTTGGCGTCAGCGAGCACCTTGATCGGTCCGTTGTTACGCACAACCATCGCGCTCTGTAGACGGATCAAGGGAGCGATCGCCCGCATGCCCGTGTACTGCTTCCACGGCGCAATACCGTAATAGGCCATGCGCACATCATGGATGTTGTTCACGCCGAGTTCGAGCTCGCCGGTATGCATCAGCGGCACAAACTGGGTCGTACCACCCATGGGCCGCGGCCGGATGTTGACCGGCATAGCCTCACTGAGAATGCTCGCAACGCCCGCCGAAACGGCATAGAAGAGCGACCCCTGAGGGTTCGTGCCGATCGAGGCCGAGCGCGGCAAATCCTGGGCGGATGCTGACATACCGGCAAGCGCGACCGCGCAGGCCACACCGAATGCATAGAGCTTGGTCTTCATCGGATCCTCCGATCAATGGTAGGGATGGGCAAGGACATCATGAGCGACACCCGATAGAACTGAACCGGACGCGCCCACATCAGGGATCTTGCAGCGTAATGGGGGGAAGGCGTACGTCGACGACCGCGCACCGCCCGCCCCGCACGGCCTCGAGCGCCTGCCGCAGCAGTGGCGCGAGCTGCTCGGGCTCACGAACGGTGAGCGCCAGGCCACCGCCCGCAGCGGCGGCAATGCCCGCCAGATCAGCCTCCTGACCAAAGCCGACCCAGAGCCGATCGTCACGCTGGGCATAGCCATCCGGCCGCAGCCGAAGCAAATTTTGCTTGGTCGCATTCCAGCCGCCGTTATTCATGATGACCGTGAGAAACGGCGCCCGATAGCGAGAGGCCACGATATGCACTGCTGAGGGCACACCGAACAGGTAACTGCCATCACCAGTCAGACACACCACGGTCCGGTCGGGCGCAGCCAGCCGCGCGCCTATCGAACCGCCGCCACCAAAGCCGAGCGAGCTGCCACCGCTTGCAAGGTAGGTCCCCGGCTTATCACGCGGCAGCGACTCGAGCACCATCATTGAGGAGGTGACCGTCTCGTCGATGACGATGGCATCGTCGTCCAGCAGGCTCGCGAGGCAGGCTGCGACTGAATCAGGATTCAGCGTCGCGGCCGATCGCTGCAGACGCGCCTTCGCTCTGGCCTCCACCTCGACGTGACGCGTCGCCGCTGCACGCGTCCGTGCGGCGACCGTCGGGTCATCGTTCGGCAAATGGTCGAGCGCCGCCTCGATCTGCTCGAGGGCTAGCGCGCTGTCGACCTGGCAGAATGCCTCTGCCGGCACATGCCAGAGCGGGATCGACTCCTTGAGCGGATCAGTATCGATCTGATAGATGCGGACGCTTTCTGAGAGGCGGATCGTGGCATTGATCCAGGGCACGTCACAATCGACCACGAGAATCAGATCGGCATCGCTCACCACCTCTGCGGCCTGATAGCCCGCGTGGAGCGGGTGGCTGCGAGGAAAGTTGAGGTAGACGGGCGACTCCTCGACCACCATCATGCCGACCCGCTCGGCCAACTGGACGAGCGCCGCGACCCGCTCGGGTCTGCGGCCGAAATACGAGGTGACCAGCACGGGTTTGCGCGCCTGCGAGACCGCACCGGCGATCTCGCGGGCCAACGCAGGCCGCAGTGCGCTGGGCAACAGCGCAGGCCAGCGTGCGGCCTGGTCGGCGGCCGGCCCGTCGAGCGTCTCGGACATCACCTCACGCGCGCCGCTCAGATAGACCACGCCGCAGGGCTCGCTGCGGGCGAGCTGCATGCCGCGATAGACGAGGTCACGAATATTGCGGCCGGTGCGCACCGACATGGACCACTTGACGTACGCGCGCACGACGCTGTGCTGATCGGGCACATCCTGAAGGATCTGCGCGGGCCGATTGCGTGAACCCAACAACTCGCCATTGAGCGTGAACGGGGTCTCGCCGGCAAAGATGAACACCGGTACACGGGCCCTGAAAGCGTTGTGCAGCGCCCCTCCCAACGTTTGCGTACCGACATCGACGTGAACGAAAACCGCCTGGGGCTGACCGCTCACCATCGCATGCGCCTGCGCCGCAGTCAGCGCAACATTCTCATGCGGGCAGGTCACCACTCTGAAGGGGTGATGACCGGCCGCCGCCCGCTTGGCGAGCGACTCGATCAATTCCGGGTGATCGCTGCCCAGATTGACATAGAGGTGGGTCACACCACAGTGCTCGAGCGCATCGAGCATCGCATCGGACGCCGTCCACTCGGCCCCTGAAGGAAGTGCCCAACCGCATGAGCCGTCAGGCGCGACGCCCTGTGCCGGGGTGGAATCGCCGCCGGCTTTCACAAGACACCATCGACACTGTGAAATTGCACGAAAGCGGCCACGCCGTGACTGCCATTGCTCCAGCCGATGCCGCTCTGCTTGAGCCCACCGAAAGGCATGTGACGGTGCCCGAGGTCGGTGGGTCGATGGGCATTCAAGTAGACGCGCCCCGATTCGATCCGCGCCGCGACCTGGGCCGCCGCTTGCCGATCGGCCGACCAGACCGATCCACAGAGCCCGAAATCGGTGTCGTTGGCCTGCCCGACCGCGTCATCGAGATCGCGGTAACGCAGTATCGGGATGATCGGCCCGAACTGCTCCTGGCGCACGATATCCGCGCCTGGGGGCGAATCAGCCACCACCCTCGGGCGCAGGTAGTGGCCGGGCCCCCGCCCGCTCTCGAGCAGACTGCCTAGCTCAAAGACTCGGGCGCCAGCATGAGACGCCTGAGCGGCGAGTGCCTGCACATGAGCCACTTTGGCCTGGTTGATCACCGGACCCATGGTCGAGCGGGAATCCGAACCATGCCCGACCTGAATTCGATCAACCTGCTCGCAAAAAGCCTCGAGGAACCGATCATGCAGCGCTTCGGAGACGTAGATTCGCTTGACCGCAAAGCAGTACTGGCCGGATCGCCGGAAGGCCGCCTGCGCGAGTTCGCTGACCGTCCGCTCGAGCGGCGCATCGTCCAAAACAATGGCGGGGTCATTGCCACCCAACTCGAGCTGTACATCCTTGAGTGAGCGCGCGCACGCCGCCATCACG
>JBIKTA010000138.1:0-6418 GCA_044348315.1 Burkholderiaceae bacterium
CGAGCAAGTCAGGTCCTGCTAACGCAACACCCCAGGCGCCCCCGCGACGTCGAGCCCATCGCAGCCGGCGGACGAAGCCAGCGATCAGCCCGGCCGGGCCCGTCCGTCGAAAGCCGGGAGGCGCACGAGCGCGTCAAAGTACTCGGTGCGCTGCGTGCCGCGTGGCTTCGCAGCCTCGGCTTCGGACCAGGGTATGAAGCTCGGCTTGCCGTGCAGTTCGGGCGCGAGCACGAGTGCCCGCACAAATGCACTCGAGGGCGCAACGTTTCGCCCGATCACGGGATCGTGGCCGGTTTCGAACCAGGCGTCTCCCGCATCAATCCGGCGAACTTCACTGCCCACTTCGGCCACGAGTCGTCCACGGTAGAGTCTGCGGATGCCTGCGCCTTTATGGCCGTGGCGGGGCGTTTCCATCCCCGCTGGAAACTCGACGCGGTCGGCCCGCAAGACGACGGGCTGCGCCGGATCGAGATCGATGTCATGCGCAAGGATGCAGCGAGCCTGCTCCTGGAAGGACAGCGCCGCCGCAGACGCGGCCGCGACCTCAAACGTCCAGAGCTCACCACTGCCTGCGATACGTACTTCATCGGTGCAAAGCCGGCAATCGGTCGCTTCAAGCGTCTGGGGCGTGCCCTCCCCATTGCTGATCGTGATGCGCCCGGCGCGCACGAATACGGCCCTGGGTGCGGCCGGCCAGTGCAGTGTTCCGTCGAGATGGTCTTCAAACAAAGCGAGTCGAATGGTCATGCGAGTGTCATCCTGAACCGAGCCGTGACTGAAGCGAGCGACCGAGCACCATCACGGCGAAGGCCGAGGCCAGCAGAAAAAGCCCCGGCCAAAGCGAAATCCACCAGGCCACCATGATGAAGTTCTTGCCTTGCTCGAGGATCGAGCCCCAATCGGGTGTGGGGGGCGCCACACCCAACCCGAGAAAGCCCAGCGCGGCCTCGATCTGCAGGGCAAGCGGAAAGAGCAGCACGTATTGCATCAGGATCAGGGGCAATACATTGGGAGTGATCTGGCGGATCAGAATGCTCGTCTCGCCAAAGCCCAGCGCTCTGGACGCTTCCACATAAGTGCGGGCGTTCTCGGCCATCGCACCCGATCGGGCAATCCTGAAAAAGAGTGGGAGGTAGACGATCGCGAGCGCAAGCACGAGGTTGTCGGCACCGGGCCCCAGCACCCCTGTGATCACGACACCGGCGATGATCGGCGGAAACGTCAGAATCACATCGACCAGACGGGCGAGCACCTGATCGACAAGGCCGCCTGCGAAACCCGAGATCAGTCCGAGCGCTCCCCCGACCAGCGCCGAGAGCAGCAGCGCGCCCGCGACCAATCCCAGCGTGATTCGGGTGGCATGAATCACCCGCGCAAAGAGGTCCCGCCCAACGTCGTCGGTGCCAAACCAGTGCTGGGCCGAGGGGGGCTGAAGCGCGCGTCGGGGATCGACTGCGATGGGAGACTGCGGCGCAACCCATTCGGGTGCCAGGATCAAAACGGCAAAGATCGCAAGGAGAGAATAGCTGATCAGTCGACTCGCTGACGACTCGAGCAGGAGTCGCTTCAAGGCGCGAAGGCCGTTCATGCGCGCATCCTTGGGTCAATCAGCCCGTACAGGGCATCAACGATGAAATTGACAACGATCGCGATGAAGACCACAAATAGCAGCGCGCCTTGAACGACCGGATAGTCCCGGCCCTGGATGCCGGAGAGGATCAGGCGGCCCAGACCAGGCAGTGAAAACAGGGATTCGATCACCACCGTGCCTCCGAGGATCTGGATGAGAATCAGGCCCATGAAGGTCACAAGCGGAATCATTATGTTGCGCAGCGCGTGCTTGAAATAGACTTCTGCCGGGCTAAGTCCCTTGGCGAAGGCGGCCCGGATGTAATCGCGCCGCAGCTCGTTCACCATGCATTCCCGCACGAAATGGCTGTAGGCGGCAGCCTGCAGGAGCGCCAGGCTCAGCACGGGCAGGATCACGATCGCAATATTGTCGGAGAGGTTCTCGGAGGGAGAGTTCCAGGTGAAGGGGGGTGACCAGCCAAAGAGCGCGGAGGCCCCGACCAGCAGCATCAGTCCCACCCAGAACACCGGAGCGGAAAGGCCGATCAGGTTGAACGCCTGAATGGCGGCATCGAGGCGCGACCCCTCGCGGATGCCCGCGAGCACGCCCAGCGGTACGCCGATCAGGGTCGCCAGCACCAGCGTGAGCAGGGCAATCTGGAGTGTGACCATGAAGGCATCGGCCACCATTCGCGTGACCGGCTGCCCCTGGTACCAGCTGCGGCCCAGGTCGCCCTGCACGACCTGAGCGAGCCATTCCAGAAATTGCGTATGTACGGCCCGGTCCAGCCCAAAAAAGCTCCGCAGCGCTTCGGTGGCGGTCGGGTCGCTCGTTTGTCCGAGCATTTGACCCACGATATCGCCCGGGACCGAGCGCATCAGGACAAACACGATCAGGCTCGACACGAGCGCCGCGATCACGGCGCTCGTGAGCCTGGGGACCAGGAAGCGAAGCATCAGCGTTTGACGGCGATCACGTTCAGTTCGGCGCCCAGGTCTTGATGAGGCCGAAGTACCACCCGGTCGGATGCTGCTGGTGGTTGCGCACGCGCTCGCGCTCGACCGTCAGCAAGTCCGACGAAAACAGCATGATCGTCGGTACACTGGACGCCATGATCTTCTGGAACTCGTTGTAGATCGCCCGACGCTTCGCATAGTCGGATTCCTCGCGTCCACGGTCGAGCAGCGCGCTCGCCGCATCATGCTTCCAGTTGCGGAAGTCAGCCCCTTGGGGCGCGGCTCGGAAGTGCCGGTAGAAGAGCAGGCTGGGGTCGGGGGAAGACGGCCAGTCGTTGAACGTGAAGCCCATCTGCTTGCTCTGGAAGTTTCGGACCCAGACGCCGAGCTCGACCTTCTTGATGTTGACCCGGACCCCGATTCGCTTGAGCTGCTCGGAGATCGTCACGGCCGCGGCGTCCATCCAGTCGTAGGTGATGATCGTTGTCAGATCGATCTCGAAACCATTCGGATGTCCCGCTTCCGCAAGCAGCTTGCGGGCGCGATCGAGGTCGACCTTCTGATTCGGTACCTCTGAAAGCGGCAGACCCCAGCGTTCCTGCATCCCGGGCACCATGGTGCCGAGCACCTGGCCGTAACCGGCCAGGGACGCCTTCATCACCTCATCCTTGTCGATCGCGAGTGCGATGGCCTGCCGGACGCGCTCATCTTTCAGCAGCGGATGCTCCGAACCCAGATCGATACTCTTCTGGTTCATCGACGGCGTCCGAACCAGGCGGATGCCAGCCGCCTTGGCCAGTTGCTCGGCGTCCTGTGGACGGGTGAAGATGCCCATGTCGATCCGACCGTTGCGTGCGGCAACGACCATGGTCGCTGAATTGGGCATGAAGGCAAATGTGATCTCGTCGAGGTGCGGCAGCCCTTTCTGCCAGTAATCCTGGAATTTCTCGAAGACCAGGACCGAATTGGGCTTGAATTGCTTGAGCTTGAAGGGCCCTGTGCCGACCGAAGTCTGGTTCAGCCTGGTTCGTGCATCCGGGGTTGAGAAATAGTCCTTGGGGATCACGCCACCGTAGCGATGCGTGAGCGTAATCGGCAGCAGGCCGTTACGGCTCGACAGCCTGAAGATCACCGTGTCGGAGTCGGGTGCCTCGATTGACGCGATGGTCGACAGATCGCCTGCTCCGGGTGAGCCGTTCTTGGGGTTGCGCAGGTAGTCGTAGCTGTATTGGACGTCAGCCGAGGTCATCGTCTGACCCGTGTGGAACTTCACGCCCTTTCGTAGCTTGAAGGTGTAGCTGAGCCCATCCGGTGCCATGGTGTAGCTCTCGGCCAGCAGCGGAATCGCCTGTCCGTCGGCACCTTCGTAGAACAGGCCCTGATAGGCGAGGACCGTCACGCGAATACGCGCGTCTGCGGCCTGATGGTAGGGGTCCATCGCGGGCGGTTCGGTCAGTGAGCCGATCGTGAGCTTGCCGCCCGAGCGGGCGCTCGGATCGCTTTTGCCGTAGATCAATGCATCGGTGCCCTGGGCGCTCGCCGCTGCGGCGAGCGAACCCGCCACGGCCAGCGCCGCCAGGCGTGTCGTCCATCGGATCATTTTCATGGGGTGTCCTCCTCTTTGCGTTTCATTGTGCCGGAACGCCAAGCTCAGCCCCGCGCCGCCGGATCGGCGCGAGACCCGATCTGCCGTCAGGGCTTGACGGCAAACACGAATTCGATTTCGATAGGTGCCGATCGCGGCAACTCGGCCATGCCGACCGCAGATCGCGCATGGCGGCCTTGCTCGCCGAAGATTTCGAGTAGCAGCGACGACGCACCGTCGACCACCGAAGGCTGCTCCACAAAGCCGGGCGCACTGGCCACAAACCCGGTGACCTTGACGACTCGGGCAATCCGATCGAGCGACCCCAAGGCCTGGCGCATCACCGACAGCGCATTGAGCACACAGAGGCGGGCGGCCTCGCGCCCTTCTTCGATGCTCACACCCGCACCGAGCTTGCCCTGTGGCAGGCTGCCATCGAGCCGCCATGGAAGTTGGCCGGAGACCCAGGCCAGATCGCCATTCAGCACGACCGGCACATAAGCGTAGGCGGGGGCCTTGGGCGCCGGCACCACGACGCCGAGTTCAGCCAATCTCGCTTCAATACTCATCTTTGCAGACTCCTCTGTTCATCAAGCATGTCAAGCAAGGTACTGTGTAAATCGTGCCGGTGCAGCCAGCCCGTGTCGTGCTCGACGCGTGCCTGGCTCACCAGCGGGTAGACGATGGCGGGCCGCTCGGGGTGCATCAGCGGAACAAAGCCAGGCACCATGTCCGAAAGTTGCGCGCCGATCTCACGATAATCGGTCGTGAATCCTGCGACATGATAGATCGGTGCTGGCGCTTGCGCGCAGGCGAGCAGGCGTTCGATCAGTGGTCCGACATCGGCCACGTGCAGCGCATCGAAAGCGACATCCGGAACGGTGAGCGCGCTGAGTTGACCACCGAGCGCCTGACGGACGAGTTCACGTACCTGGGCCGCAGCACCCTGGTACCAGAGGCCGGGACCCAGCATCAACGGAATCCTCAGCCCGGTGGTCGACAGCTCGTAGCGATCACGATAGAACTGCGCCGTATCCTCGGCCAGCACCTTGCTGAGCCCGTAATGGACCAGCGGGTGTCGAGGCGCGGATTCGTCGAGCCGCCTCGAGCCGGGCTGGGCCGCGCCAAGCACTACGGTCGAACTGGTCCAGATCACTTTGCCAACCCGGTTTGCGACGCAGGCCTCCAGCAGTCTTCTGAAGCCCAGTACATTGACCGAAAGCATGCGTTCGGGATCAGACTCGCCCGAGCGGGTGAGTCCCACCGGACCCGCGGAAAAGGCCGCGAAATGGAGCACAGCATCGGGCTCGATCACCTTGAACGCCTGCGCAAGGCAGGCCTCGTCCTCCACCGTTCCGATCGTCTCCGATGCGCCTGAGGGCAGGGCAGTCGCGCTGTCTGGGCCGAGCACGTGGACCCTGAACCCCTTGGCAACCAGGTGACGTACGACGGCGGCGCCGACAAAACCGCGCCCTCCTGTGACAAGGATCCGCGCGGGCCGATGTGATTCCGAATTCGAATGAGGCGCGATGCTTGTCATGACAACGGTCTGCCGAGATCGAGATCGTTACGCAGGCAGGCGCGCAAGTGTCCTCCACCCAGGTCCTCGAGACGGGGCGTCTCGACGGCGCAACGCTCTTGCACGAATGGGCAGCGGGTGCGAAACACACAGCCGCTCGGAGGGTCAGCTGGGCTGGGGATCTCGTCTCTCAGGACGACTGCGGGTCGGCCGCCGCGCTGTGCGCGAGGTGCCGCTGCCAGCAGACCCGCCGTGTAAGGGTGTCGGGGCGCTGTGTAGAGTGCGCGGGTGGGTGCCACTTCCATGACCCGGCCGAGGTAGAGCACCATCACGCGGTCGGCCATCACTTCAACCACGCTCAGGTCGTGCGAAATGAATAGCATCGCCAGATTCAGCTCGCGCTGCAAGCTGCGAAGGAGCGCCAGGATGCCCGCCTGCACCGATACGTCGAGTGCCGAAACGGGTTCGTCTGCGACCAGCAGCCGAGGACGCACCGCGAGGGCTCGGGCGATCGCGATGCGCTGCCGCTGGCCGCCGGAGAACTCCCTGGGCCAGCGTGAGCGGTCGTCGGCCGAGAGTCCCACCTGCTCGAGGAGTTTCGCGACACGCTCGGTTCGCTCTGTGGGTGCTGACACCCCGTGCAGCTTGAGCACTTCGTCGAGTGCGTCCCCGACTCGCCGTTTGGGATTGAGGCTTGCGTAGGGGTCCTGAAAGACCATCTGCATCCGGGCGCGCAATTCGCGCAAGCCGCGCCCGGTCCGCGCGGTGATGTCGGCGCCCTCGAACTC
>JBIKTA010000139.1:0-6405 GCA_044348315.1 Burkholderiaceae bacterium
GATACGCTCGGAGGTGGCGCTGATTCGTCGATCGACGCTTTCGCAATAAGCCATTGCCGGCCCGAATCGTCGTTCGAGAAACTCGAGCACCATCTGGAGTCCTTCGATCCGTTGCTCGCGCAGATCGCGTCCGCGTTGCTGCACGAGTGCGTGGTAGGCGCGCGACGCAGAGATCCGGAATCCGGCCTCGGCCGCAATCCGCTCGGCGATCGCCGCCAAGCGGGTGACTTCGCGAAGCATGGCCGGCTCTTCGTCGGGCGGGGCCGTTTCGAGCCGACCGATCAGTTCGCCCAGGCGTCGATCGACGTCATTGAGCGCTTCGGCCGCCTGCCGGGCGACCGGAAAACCGAGCATCGCCATCATTCGGTAGGTCTCGATCTCGATCAGGCGCTGAGCCTGTCGCCCACTCTGCGATGCGCTCATCGTCCGGTTGACCAGCAGGAAACGGGTAAAACCTCTCGAGTCGAGTTGCAGGTCGCTGTAGGTCGCTCCCGTGCCCTCCGAGATCTCCGAGCCGACCACATCCACGGCCCCGAGCGCAGCAGCGATCCGCTCGCGATGCGCCCACTCGGGGGCATCGGGTACGATCACCACATGGGTGGCCGCGATCAGTCGGCCGCGCAGTTCGTCGAGCCAGCCTTCCGGCAATGCGTCGACCGCGGGCTCTGCGAACGGCATGTCGAGTCTGACCAGGTCCCGGTAAACGGTGTAGTCATCGAACTCACCGTGGCCCTCCCACTTGAGCCGGAAACGTCCGAATTCGCCAAAAAAATGGCCCTGGCCGCTCGCCGGCGGTGCAAGGCCATACTGCAGACACAGGTCGCTCAGGCTCGATCGGTGCCCTGGTGAGGGGTCGCCGTCGCGCAGCATCGCGATGTGCGAGATCGCGCACGGCGTGCGCAAATGGGGCCGTGGCCGCGCATGGATTTCGTTCTGAAGCGCAACGCGATCGGGGTGGAGTTTCATCGCGGTACGCCGGGTGGCGAGGCCGGGTGTGGGGGACCCAGCTTAGGCCCGGAGCGCGCTGAGGTCGATCGGACAGCCGGACCGGCTGAGCAGTTCGTCATGGGTGACGCCAGGGGCGAGTTCGACGGCCCGCAGGCCCTGATCGGTCACGTCCAGCACCGCGAGATCGGTGATGATGCGATCCACCACGCCCAATCCAGTCAGCGGCAGGGTGCAGGCGGAAAGTATCTTGTGCTCCTCGGTTCCGTCTTTCTTGCGGGCGGTGTGCTCCATCAGGACGATCACACGACCCACTCCGGCGACGA
The DNA here is from genome assembly GCA_044348315.1 of Burkholderiaceae bacterium. Classification (GTDB taxonomy): domain Bacteria; phylum Pseudomonadota; class Gammaproteobacteria; order Burkholderiales; family Burkholderiaceae_E; genus SYIM01. The sequence continues at coordinate 1,272 of JBIKTA010000139.1, forward strand.
GATCCATCGCGCCGCCCATGCCCTTGATCATCTTGCCGGGGATCATCCAATTGGCGAGATCGCCCCGTTCGCTCACCTGCATGGCGCCCAGAATCGCGATATCGATCTTGCCGCCACGGATCATCGCGAAGGAGTCAGCCGAGGAAAAGATCGCTGATCCCGGGAGCGTGGTGACGGTCTGCTTGCCGGCATTGATCAGGTCGGGATCAATTTCGTCCTCGGTCGGGAAGGGGCCGATCCCCAGCAATCCGTTTTCAGACTGCAGCCAGACCTCCATGTCGCCCGGCACATGGTTGGCGACCAGCGTGGGCAGGCCGATACCGAGGTTGACGTGAAAACCGTTCTGCAACTCGCGCGCCGCACGTGCGGCCATTTCATCTCGGGTCCAGGGCATGGGAGCGCTCTCCTTCAGCGTGCTGCGCGTGTGGTGCGCTGCTCGATCCGTTTTTCCGGTGTCGGGTGATGCACGAGGCGGTCGACGTAGATGCCGGGCAGGTGCACCTGGTCGGGGTCGATCTCGCCATTGGCGACTACAACCTCGACTTCGGCGACCGTGATGCGGCCTGCCATCGCAACGTTGGGATTGAAATTGCGCGCGGTCCGGCGGAAAACGAGATTGCCCGCCCGGTCGGCCATCCAGGCCTTGACCAGCGATACGTCCGGGACCAGCGATCGCTCCATCAGATAGGTCTTGCCGTCAAACTCGTGCGTCTCCTTGCCCTCGGCCACCACCGTACCGACCCCCGTTGCCGTGAAGAAGGCGGGAATCCCGGCTCCGCCCGCGCGCAGCCTTTCGGCGAGCGTGCCTTGAGGGGTGAATTCGAGTTCGAGTTCGCCCGACAGGAACTGTCGCTCGAATTCCTTGTTCTCGCCGACGTAGGACGCAATCATCTTGCGGATCTGGCGGGTCTCCAGCAACAGGCCGAGGCCAAAGCCATCCACGCCGCAATTGTTCGACACGCAGGTCAGATCCCGTACGCCCGAATCGCGCAGCGCAGCGATGAGTGCCTCGGGAATGCCGCACAGGCCAAATCCGCCCACGGCGATCATCTGGCCATCCTTGACGATGTCGGCCAGTGCCGCGGCGGCGCTGGGAAAGAGCTTGCTCATCGGGTCTCCCGCTTAAAACGTGCATGATGGCGCTTGCTGCGAAGAATTATAGGCGACTATGAAATCGGCTCGAGCCTCTGGAACCACTCTGCATGGTCATGGTCGGGATGACCGCCACCCGGGGCACGGCAGACCTCGACCGCCCGCTCGCGGTCTCGGTCTCGCGCTCGTGGTCGTACTTGGGTTTGGGGTGCTTGAAGTCGTGGTCGGCTGGCTGAGCGGTTCGCTCGCGCTGACCTCGGATGGCCTGCACATGCTCACCGACGCCGCAGCGCTTGGCCTCGCTTGGGGTGCGCAATGGCTGGCTCGCAAGCCGCCCGACGCGACGCTTACTTTCGGTTATGAGCGCATCGAAGCGCTTGCGGGCTTTGTCAATGCGCTCACCTATCTTGCACTCCTGGGCTGGATCGTCTTCGAGGCCTTCCACCGAATGCTGGCGCCTCCGCCGATTGACACCGGTCTTGCGTTGCCCGTTGCGGTGCTGGGTCTCTTCATCAATGTGGCGGTCTGGTGGTTGCTCCACCGCGAAGCGGATGACCTCAACGTGCGCGGCGCGATGCTGCATGTACTCGGCGATCTGGCGGGGTCGGTGGTGGCCATTACCGCCCTCCTCGCTGCCCGGTATACGGGCGCGACCATCGTCGATCCCCTTCTATCGCTGGTGCTGTCCGTTTTGCTGCTGCTCAGCACCCTCCGCCTGCTGCGTGACAGCGGTCGTGTTCTCATGAATGCGTCGCCGCCGGGCATTCACCCTCCTGCGATTGCCGAGGCGCTCGGATCGATCGAAGGCGTTCAGGCCGTTCATGATCTGCATGTCTGGCTGATGAGCGGCGGTCAGCCGGCGCTGGCCGCGCACGTGTCGATCGGCGCGATCACCGACTGGCCCAGGGTGCTCGACGAGGCCCGCCATACGCTCGAGGAGCGCTTTGGTATCAGCCACGTCACGCTTCAGCCGGAGGTCGGAACCGGGTGCGAGCCGCCTGTATAATCTTGGTTTCCGGCTGGCTTCCATGACCAAATTCGTATTCGTCACCGGCGGTGTCGTGTCCTCGCTTGGCAAGGGCATTGCCGCAGCGTCCATCGCGGCCCTGCTTGAGTCCAGGGGCGTGCGGGTCACGCTCCTCAAGCTCGACCCCTATATCAACGTCGATCCGGGGACGATGAGTCCCTTCCAGCACGGCGAAGTGTTCGTCACCGAGGACGGTGCTGAGACCGATCTCGATCTGGGACATTACGAGCGTTTTGTCTCGGCGAAGATGCGCCGGCACAACAATTTCACGACCGGACAGATCTACGACTCGGTGCTCAAGAAAGAGCGTCGCGGTGAGTACCTGGGCCGCACCGTGCAGGTGATTCCCCATATCACCAACGAGATCCAGGCCTTCATCGAGCGGGGCGCAGGCATCGGCACGCCGGCTGCGGCCGAGGTGGCGATCGTCGAGATTGGCGGGACGGTGGGTGACATCGAGTCCTTGCCATTCCTTGAGGCTGTTCGTCAGATGAGCCTCAAGCTCGGCCGCGGCAATAGCGCATTCGTGCACCTCACTCTGGTGCCTTTCATTGCGTCCGCGGGTGAGCTCAAGACCAAGCCGACTCAGCACTCCGTGCAGAAACTGCGCGAGATCGGCATCCAGGCCGACATGCTGCTCTGTCGCGCCGATCGCCCCATCCCGGATGACGAGCGGGCCAAGATTTCGTTGTTCTCCAACGTGCCGCTCGAATCGGTGATCTCGGTCTGGGATGCCACCAGCATCTACAAGATCCCGCGCATGTTGTTTGAGCAGGGTGTGGACCGCGCACTGGCCGAGCTGCTGAGGCTCGAGCCCAGGGTGGCGGATCTTTCGGTTTGGGACCGCTTGGTCGATTCGCTGGAGCATCCCCGCCACCAGGTCCGTATCGCCATGGTGGGCAAGTACGTTGACCTGACCGAGTCCTACAAATCGCTGTCCGAAGCGCTGATCCATGCGGGTATTCATACATCGAGCGCGGTCCGGATCGAGTATATCGACTCTGAGCGGATCGAGGCCGAAGGCGTCTCGCTCCTCGATGGCTATGATGCGATTCTGGTGCCGGGCGGGTTTGGGCGGCGTGGCGTCGAGGGCAAGATCGCTGCGATCCGGCATGCCCGCGAGCAGCGTATTCCCTATCTCGGGATTTGCCTGGGTATGCAGCTCGCGGTGATCGAGTTCGCGCGTCACGTCTGCGGTCTCGAACAGGCCAACAGCACCGAATTTGACGCCGCCACGCCGGACCCGGTGATCGGGCTGATCACCGAATGGATGGACTCGGACGGCCACCTCGAGCGTCGCGATGAGTCCTCTGAGCTCGGAGGCACGATGCGCCTGGGTGCGCAGCGCTGTCCCATCGAGCCTGGGACGCTTGCGGCGCGGGTCTACGGCGATACGGTGAGTGAGCGGCACCGACACCGCTACGAGGTCAATAATCGGTATGTGGACATGCTTGCTGCGAGAGGGCTCAGGATCGCTGCGCGCACGCCGTCTGAAGGTCTGACCGAGATGATCGAGCTGCCTCAGGCCGGGACGGGCGCACACCCCTGGTTCGTCGCGGTCCAGTTTCACCCCGAGTTCACGTCGACCCCTCGTGACGGACACCCCCTGTTCATTGCCTACATTCGGGCAGCCCTGGAGCAGCATCAGCGTCAGGCGCAGTACGCAGCCTGAGTCGAGGCGCCAAGCGAGTCTCCACCGCCAGGCGTGGCGCTGAACCACGCGGGAGCACACATGAAGCTATGCGGATTCGAAGTCGGACTGGATCGTCCATTCTTCCTGATTGCAGGCCCTTGCGTGATCGAATCACGCGAGATGGCATTCGAGACGGCGGGCCGCCTGAAGGAGGTCACGGCCTCGCTCGGCATTCCCTTCATCTACAAGTCGTCCTTTGACAAGGCCAATCGCAGTTCGGGCCGGTCTTATCGTGGGCCGGGCATGCAGGAGGGCCTCGCCATTCTCGCCGATGTCCGGAGCGCGCTCGGCGTGCCGGTTCTGACCGACGTGCATGACACCGAGCAGATCGCCGAGGTGGCTGCGGTGGTCGATGTGTTGCAGACGCCCGCCTTCCTGGTCAGACAGACCGACTTCATCCGGGCGGTTGCCTCGGTTGGCAAGCCGGTCAACATCAAGAAGGGGCAGTTCCTGGCGCCCCATGAAATGAAGCATGTCATCGACAAGGCGCGCGAAGCGGCGCTGGAGGCGGCCGGCGGTGATCCCGTCGTCGCCGACCGCATCATGGTCTGCGAGCGCGGCGCGAGCTTTGGCTACAACAACCTGGTGTCCGACATGCGCTCGCTTGCGATCATGCGCGAAACGGAATGTCCGGTCGTATTCGATGCTACGCACTCTGTTCAGCTGCCGGGTGGGCAAGGCACCTCATCGGGGGGACAGCGCGAGTTCGTTCCCGTGCTCGCGCGGGCGGCTGTCGCGGCGGGCGTGTCGGGTCTTTTCATGGAGACGCACCCTGACCCGTCTCGAGCGCTTTCGGACGGACCGAACGCCTGGCCGCTATCCCTGATGCCTGATCTGCTCGCGACCTTGGTCGAGCTCGACCGTGTCGTCAAGCGAGCGGGCTTTGCCGAGCAGCGTCTCGGTATTTGAGGCGGAATGCGCCTCCACGTGCTCGGCTGCGTCCGCTTTTTCAGTCATCATCCATCCCGCATTTCCATTCAAGAGGGCATCCATCCATGAGTTCGATCGTCGATATCATTGGTCGCGAAATCATCGATTCGCGCGGCAACCCCACGGTCGAATGCGATGTACTGCTCGAGTCGGGCGTCATGGGCCGGGCCGCCGTACCCTCGGGCGCGTCCACCGGTTCGCGTGAGGCGATCGAGTTACGTGATGGCGATGCCGGACGTTTCCTCGGCAAGGGTGTGTTGCGGGCCGTTGAACACGTCAATACCGAAATTTGCGAGGCCTTGATCGGTCTGGACGCGACCGAGCAGGCGTGGATCGACCACACCCTGATCAACCTCGACGGCACCGAAAACAAGGAGCGGTTAGGTGCCAAC
>JBIKTA010000140.1:0-6387 GCA_044348315.1 Burkholderiaceae bacterium
CTGCTGCCGCTCTCGATCCTGCTCTACCTGATGGGCACGCCCGAGCGAAAACGTCGACGTCAGAAGGCACTCGAGCGGGAGGCCGAGAGCCAGCACAAGGACTCGACCGATCCGAGCTGACAGGACGCGGGAAGACGCCCGGACGGTTCAGGCAATCCAGACCAGGGTCGCCATCCTGCCCGTTACCCGATCGCGCCGATATGAAAAGAAGCGTTGCGCATCGGCAAAGGTGCACCACCCTCCACCCTGAATCTGCGTGACGCCGGCCGCCCGCAGCCTCCTCCGGGCCAGCGCCGGCAGGTCGGCCCACCATTTCCCAGGGCTGCTCGACGCGCGGAAGGCCGACGCGGCACCGGGATCCTGGGTACAAAAAGCCTGATGGACGTCCAGGCCCACCTCGAAATGCTCCGGGCCGATCGCTGGGCCCAGCCAGACGACGCAATCGGCCGCTTCGCCGCCCGAAAGCCGAAGCATTGCCGCCAGGGCATTTTCGAGCACTCCTGCTGCGAGACCTCGCCAGCCCGCATGCGCGATGCCGATTGCTCGCGCGTGTCGATCCGCCAACACGACGGGGAGGCAATCGGCTGTGAGCACTGCAAGCACCTCTCCACGGTGACGGGTGACGGCAGCGTCAGCCCGGGGCACGGCGGCCCGGGCGTCGGAGGCAGGGTTTGCGGCCGGCTCAACCACGACCACGTCATTGCCATGCACCTGCTCCAGCCAGTGCGGCGGGCCGGGAAGCGCCTGCTGGAGGATCGCACGATTGGCTGTGACGGACTCGGCAGCGTCGCCGCAATGCAAGCCCAGGTTCAACCCGCCGCCCGTCTCGGGCTGCGCGCCGAAGGGTGCCGAACTGACCCCACCCTGCCTGAGGGTCGAGAGCACGCAGACGCCGAGACCGAGCGGACGCTCGGGGGCCAGGTAGGGCAAGGGGGCGTTCATCGTCTCACTCGCACGAGTTTAGGCAGGCGCTGAGATCGATCCCGGCGGCCCGAACCACTTCCTGCATGTCCGCCGGCGGCAGCACGCGCCACTCCTCATCCTGGCCGGAGGCAGGATGCAGCAGTGCCAGCCGCCAGGCGTGGAGCGCCTGACGGGAACATCTCGGGTCAGCCAGACCGCCATAGAGCACATCACCCACGATCGGCAGGCCGATGTGTCGCAAGTGCACCCGGATTTGATGCGTGCGCCCCGTGTGAAGCCTGCATTGCAGGAGGCTGACCGGCCGTTTGTCGATCAGGCCCTCGGCCAAGCGGACGAAATCGGTCCGGGCTGTCTTGCCCGCGCCTTCGCGGGTGACTGCAAAGCGGAGCCGATTGGACGGATCGCGGGCGAGCGGCGCATCGATCGCGCCGCTCGGCTCGGCCCGCCCCTGCACCAGCGCCAGATAGCGGCGTCCCATGCTGCGTTCGGCCAGTTGCGTGCCGAGCGAACTCATGGCCCTTTCGTTCCGCGCGACCACCATCAGGCCGCTGGTATCCCGATCCAAACGATGGACGATGCCGGCGCGCGGCAGCGCAGACTGCTCGCGAAATCGATCGAGCAGTCCATTCAACAAGGTCCCATGCCAGTTGCCGGCTGCAGGATGGACGACCAGCCCCGGGTGCTTGTTCACGATCAGGAGCGAAGCGTCCTCGTGGATCACCTCGAAGGCTACCGGCTCGGGCCCAAAGGCCTGCTCGGCCTCGAGCGGCTGCGGCTCGACGCTCAGACGCTCGATGCCCAGGAGACGATGACGACGACCGAGGATGCGCTCGTCCCAACGCACTGCCCCCAGCTCGATCCAGCGCTGGATGCGCGTGCGGGAATACTGTGGCAAGGCCTGAGCCAGAAAGCGGTCCAGACGCTCACCCGCAAATCCACCTGCAGCAAGCTCAATGCTTGCGGGCTCCTCGGTGATCAATGCGGACTGCATCATCTTGGCTATAATCGGTTGCATGAATTCGAGGAAGCGCCTGGTCTCCGTTGTCGCCCGACTGCTCAGCGCGGCGGCGTTGTCTTTTGCACTGGCCGGCTGCAGCGGGTCAGACCCCCCGGATATGACGGTTGGCTGGACGGCTGACCGATTATATGCGGAGGCGAGCGACGAGCTTTCCCGCGGCAGCTGGGGCGAAGCGATCAAGCTCCTCGAAAAGCTCGAGTCACGTCACCCCTTCACCCGCTGGGCGCAGCAGGCGCTCCTGTCCGCGGCCTACGCTCACTATCGCAACGAAGAGCGCATTCTGGCGCTCGCCGCGCTCGACCGCTTCCAAAAACTCTACCCCAATCACCCTGCGCTGGACTACGCACTCTACCTGCGCGGCCTGATCAACTTCAACGAGCAGCAAGGCTTGCTTGCCACACTCGGCGGGCAGGATCTCGCCGAGCGTGATCTTGAGGCAGCGCGCGAAGCGTTCGCAGCCTTCGGCACGCTGATCGCGCGGTTCCCCGACAGCCGCTACGCCGCTGACGCAAGAGACCGTCTGGCGTATCTGCGAAACTCAATGGCTGCGGGTGAAGTCGCTGTCGCCCGCTACTATTTCAGGCGGGGTGCCTACGTGGCGTCTGCCAATCGGGCTCAGCGAGTCATCGCCACCTACCAAACCTCACCGGCCGTGCTCGAAGCACTACGGATTCTGAGGGACTCCTATGACCGACTCGGACTGAAAGATCTGCGAGACGATACCGACCGGATCATCGCGCTCAATCAGCCCTCAGAGCGAACTGCTGACGCCGGACAAGGTGGCAGACGCTGGTGGCAAGTCTTCCGGTGATGCTCTGGCTGGCTCACGGCTGAGCCAGCCGAGGGCCTCACCCCTGTCCTGGGTGACGGGCATCGGCGGCAAACTGCGCAACAGCACTCGACCGTAGGACCGCTTCAGCAGGCGCTCGTCACACATCACAACCAAGCCACGGTCGCGCTCCGACCGAATCAACCGGCCCACGCCTTGCTTCAGCAGCAGCGCAGCGCTGGGCAACTGTAGCTGGCCAAAGGGATCGCCACCGGCCTTTCGCATCGCATCGCTGCGCGCCCGCAGCACCGGATCATCGGGTGGCGCGAAAGGCAGTTTGTCGATCAGCACCAGCGACAATTGGTCGCCGACCACATCCACCCCTTCCCAGAAGCTCGCACTACCGATCAGGACTGGCGCTCGAGCACTTCGAAAGCGTTCGAGCAGCACCGAGCGGCTGGCCGAACCCTGCACCAGCAGTTCGATCGAGGCATCTGGATCGGTCGGCGCCACCGCATTCAAAGCCTGGCCGAGTCGGCTCGAGAGCTGCTCGACCATACGAAGACTGGTACACAACAAAAAGGCACGGCCACGATTGGCCCGGATCAGCACCAACGCCAGGTCAGCCACCCGCTGCGCGAAGCCTGGGGCGGACGGATCTCCGCATTCCCGCGGCACCCAGATCAGCGACTGCCGCTGAAAATCAAATGGGCTGTCCCAGCGCTCGCAGCGCGCCTTGTCCAGACCCAGCGTCGCAGTGAAGTGATCAAAACGGCCATTCACGGCGAGTGTGGCCGATGCGAACACCCAGGCACGGGGGGTCCCCTCCACATGGCGGCGGAAGGTCGCGGCGAGCGACAGCGGCGTACTGTGCAAGACGAACCCGGTATGACTGAATTCGGCCCAGTGGATGGATTCACCCAGCTCCTCCTGCTCGGCCTCCGGTCCTGCTTCGGGCGGCGGCCCGCCCGCGACGGCCGAGCGCCAGCGCTCAAACCGCACAAAGAGCGCAGCGCCCCGTGCGGCCAGTCGAGTGAGCTCGCGGCCCCGCTCGGCGAAACGCTGAATGACCTCGACAACACGAGCCAGATTCGCGCTCAGGCTGCCCGAGGCCGCCATGAAGGGCGGGTCATGGGCAAGCCGTTCACTGTCGCGCCGGCCGATCCCATCGGCCTGGAGTCGAAGCCCGCGAACCTCGTCCTCCAACCCCAGCCCCAGGGCTCGCCAATCGGTCGCATCGGCCGCCTCGGACAAACCCGCCTTGGCCAGATCACGCGAAAAATCGTTGAGCTGGCGGGACGATACGGCACGACCGAAAAACTGCGTGGCGACATCCGGGAGCTGGTGCGCCTCATCGAAAATCAGGGTTCGAACGCTGGGTAGCAACTCCGAGACACCCTCGTCGCGCAGCGCCAGATCAGCGCAGAACAGGTGGTGATTGACCACCACGACGTCAGCGGTCTGCGCGGCCTGACGGGCCCGAAACACGAAGCACTGAGACAGGTCCGGACAGTCCTGACCCAGACAATTGTCACGGGTGGAGGTGGCGCGAAGCCAGGCAGGGGACTCCTCGGCAATCCCTGGAGCCTGCGCCCGGTCACCCGTCGCTGAAACCCGCGCAAAGCGATCGATCCGCCGCAACACTGCGATATCCTCGCGTCGCTCGAACCGTCCCTCGGCGAGATTTCGCCTGAGATGGTAGAGGCATACGTAGTTGGCCCGGCCTTTCAACAAGGCGATCCTGGGATGAATCCCGAGCGCCTGACAGACCGCGGGCAGATCGCGGTGAAAGAGCTGGTCCTGCAGCGTCCGCGTACCCGTGCTGACCAGGGTCGTACCCCCGGACAGGAGCGCCGGCACCAGATAGGCGTAGGTCTTGCCCGTACCGGTCCCAGCCTCGGCCACCAGGACGGCGTTGTCCAGAATCGCCTGGCCCACCGCGCCGGCCATCGCCTGCTGCCCCGGTCGCTCGAGGTAGCCGGGCTGCAGTCCGGCCAGCACGCCTTCCGGCGTGAAGGCCAGGCGGACACGCTCGAGAAAAGCGCTCAGAACACTTTGCATGGGGGGAGGGTTTGAGACGTTCAGGCCGGAACATCCGGCACGATCTGCATCTGCAATTGGCTGACCGCGTCCCTCAGCTGGAGCTTGCGCTTCTTCAGCCGGCGAACCTGCAGCTCGTCAAAGCGCGGCTGAGCCCGAAGCACCTCGATCATCTCATCGAGGTCGCGATGCTCCAGTTGCAGCTCCGCGATGCGCTGTGTGATCCTCTCACGATCGACATCATTCATCATCATGGCCGAGGATCATATCAGCGAGTGGTAACCGACCCAAGAGGGGCGAGAGGCGGGCGTTCAGTTACCATCGCGACGAGCGCCCTACTCTGGAGACCCGGATGCCCACCCGCCGCCACCCTGACAGCCTGCGCAGTGCACGCTGGTTTGCGCCCGACGATCTCCGCTCGATGGGCCACCGCTCCCGCTTCATGCAAATGGGCTACGGCCCCGAGGACTGGCGGGGAAAGCCGGTCATCGCCCTCATCAACACCTGGAGCGACGTCAACCAGTGCCACGCCCACTTTCGCGAGCGGGTGAACGATGTCAAGCGCGGGGTGCTGCAGGCGGGCGGTTTCCCCCTGGAACTCCCGGCCATCTCGCTCTCGGAGCCCATCGTCAAGCCCACCACGATGCTCTATCGGAATCTGCTCGCGATCGAAACCGAGGAGCTGATCCGCAGCCATCCGATTGACGGCGCCGTGCTGATGGGCGGCTGCGACAAGACCACGCCAGGTTTGCTGATGGGCGCTTTTTCGGCCGGGCTGCCCTGCCTGTATCTGCCTGCGGGACCCATGCTTCGGGGCAACTGGAAAGGACGCATCCTGGGCTCGGGCTCCGACGTCTGGAAATACTGGGATGAGCGACGTGCCGGTCGGATCAGCGACGACGACTGGACGGACGTGGAAGCAGGCATCGCCCGCAGCCACGGCACCTGCATGACCATGGGCACAGCCGCCACCATGATGGGCATCACCGAGGCCGTCGGGCTGGCGCTCACCGGTTCCTCATCCATCCCGGCCGCCGATGCCAATCACCCCCGGATGAGCGCGGCCTGCGGACGTCGCATCGTGGAGATGGTCTGGGAAGATCTCAGCCCGGGGCAGATGCTGTCGCGCGCGCATTTCCTGAACGGCATCGCGGTGGCTATGGCGATGGGGTGTTCGACCAATGCCATCATTCACCTGGTCGCGATGTCGCGACGGGCGGGTCATCCCGTCACGCTCGACGACTTCGACGCGGCGAGCCGGAAGATTCCGGTGATTGCCAATATTCGTCCGAGCGGCGAGACCTATCTCATGGAGGACTTCTATTACGCGGGCGGTCTGCCTGCGCTCATGAAGCGCATCGAGGCGCACCTCGATACAAGCGTACTGACCGTCACGGGGCTGAGCCTCGCGGACAACCTGCGCGAGGCCGAGGTCTACAACGAGGATGTGATTCGGCCGCTCGATCGAGCCATCTATGCGGAAGGGGCGCTCGCCGTGCTGCGCGGCAATATTGCCCCCGACGGAGTCGTGATCAAACCCAGTGCCTGCGCGCCCCATCTGCTGCGCCACAGCGGGCCCGCGCTGGTGTTCGATGACTATGCTTCGATGAAGCAGGCGACCGACGACCCCGATCTC
>JBIKTA010000141.1:0-6384 GCA_044348315.1 Burkholderiaceae bacterium
TCGATCCGGACAACCTGCTCAATCCAGGCAAGATCTTCCGGAGGGCGGGCGCCTAGGCTCGCATCTGCGGGGCGGGGCTGACTGCCCCGCTGGTCAGAGCAGAGGGCGCCAGTTGTTCGGAGCAGAAGGCCCCGTTGTTCGACGCATACGCCCCTGCCGGCGTGATCAGACTGCCGGACTTCTGCGGTAGCGCTTGGGCACAAACGGAAGCTTGGCCACACGCACGGCTGGCCGATTCTGACGGACGACCGCATGCAGGGCTTGGTCGCCCGCGCGCTCGAAGGCCTCGCGATCGACGAGCGCCAGCATCACCGGTTGCTCGAGGGTGGGCGAGACAGTGCCGCTCGTGACCCGGCCAATCGGTGTGCCCGCGTGATCAACGATTGCCGCTCCTTCGCGGATCGGCATCGGCTCATCAGAAATCAGACCGATACGTTTTCGCGGCGCGCCCGAAGTGATCTGAGGAAGCAGCATGTCCGCCCCCGGGAAACCGCCTGGTTTCGCGCCCTGGGCGCGCCGGGTCGATGCAATCGCAAAAGCGAGCCCCGCTTCGATCGGCGTGATGTCTGGCCCGATGTCGTGGCCGTGCAGCGGCAGCCCCGCCTCGAGTCGCAAGGTGTCGCGCGCGCCGAGTCCGACCGGACGCACCGCCGGGTGGCCAAGCAGTGCTTGCACGATCGATTCGGCGGCGGCAAGCGGGATCGAGATTTCGTAGCCGTCCTCGCCGGTGTAGCCGGAACGGGTGGCCAAACAAGATGTACCGTGCAGCCGCAGCATGCGAGCCTGCATGAAGGACATCGAGGCAGCGGCCGGGTCGAGCGCAGCGAGCACGGCTTCGGCCTGCGGACCTTGCAGGGCGATGAGCGCCGCATCGAGCACCTCGATGTCGAGATCGGGGCAACGCGCCGCAAACCAGGCGAGGTCACCCGCCCGATTGGATGCGTTGACAACGATCCGCACCTCGGCGCTGTTTTCCGCGCCCCATCGCACCATCATCAGGTCGTCTTCGATGCCGCCCCGGTCGTTCAGCAGCAGGCTGTAGCGCTGCTCACCTACGGCCCATCCATCGAAATCGACCGGTAAGGCCCGCTCGAGCGCTGCAAAGAGCGTGGCGTCACGGCCATCGCGTGCGCGCAGTCGCAACTGCCCCATGTGCGAGACATCGAATAGGCCGGCGCTTGCACGCGTGTGCAGATGTTCGGCCTTGAGACCGGCCGGATACTGGATGGGCATCATGTAGCCGGCAAACGGCCCCATTCTGGCGCCGAGCGACCGGTGCAGCGCGTCGAGCGCGAGCAGTTTCGCGGGGGCGGTATCGTTCATGCTCGTTGCTCCGGTTGTGCGGGATGGATCATGCCGGGGCACCGTCCGCGTAGGCTTCGACGGTCAAGCAGGTACAGACCAGATGCCGGTCGCCCGCCGCGTTGTCGATGCGTTTGACCGAGGGCCAGAATTTCGCCTCGCGCACCCAGGGCAGCGGGAACACCGCCTGCTCACGACTGTAGGCGTGCAGCCAGTGGCCTGCGATCTCCTCGGCCGTGTGCGGGGCGTGCTTGAGCGGGTTGTCGACCCGGTCGAGGGTGCCCGATTCGATCTGCGCGAGTTCGCCGGCAATCGCGATCATGGCGTCGCAAAAGCGGTCGAGTTCGGCCTTGGACTCGGACTCGGTCGGCTCGATCATCAAGGTGTCAGCGACCGGAAAGGACAGGGTCGGTGCATGAAAGCCGTAGTCCATCAGGCGCTTGGCGACGTCCTCGGCGGTAACCCCGCATCGGGCTTTCAGGTGTCTCAAGTCGATGATGCACTCGTGGGCCACACAACCCTTGTCGCCGGTGTAGAGCACCGGGAAATAGGGGGCCAGACGCGTCGCGATGTAGTTGGCGTTGAGGATCGCCACCTCGGTGGCGGCGCGGATGCCGCTTGCGCCCATCATCCGGACATACATCCAGGAAATCGTGCTGATCAGCGCACTGCCCGCAGCGGCCGCGCTGACCGAGCCGGTGTCGGCGGGAGGGCTGTGGGGCGTCTCCGCGTCAAAGACTTGTCCGGAGCCCGATCCGCTTGCCGCGCGAGAGAGGCCTCCGGAATTCGAGCCCGCAGCGGCCAGCCCCGCAGCAAAGGGCTCGGCAGGCAGCCAGGGCGCGAGATGTGCGGCCACGGCGATCGGCCCCATGCCGGGTCCGCCGCCTCCGTGCGGGATGCAGAAGGTCTTGTGCAAATTCATGTGGCAGACATCGGCCCCGATCAGCGCGGGCTGGGTGAGGCCGGCTTGCGCGTTCAGATTGGCGCCGTCCATGTACACCTGACCGCCGGCGGCATGGACTTCGTCGCAGATGTCGCGGATTGCCGACTCGAACACGCCGTGGGTGGAGGGATAGGTCACCATCAATGCGGCGAGGCGCTCACGATGCTCGGCAATCCGGCGGCGCAGGTCGGCGAGATCGATGTTGCCGCGCTCATCGCAGGCCACGACGACGATTCGCATGCCCATCATCTGAGCGGTCGCGGGATTTGTGCCGTGCGCGGATGCGGGAATCAGGCAAACGTCACGCTGACCCTCGCCGCGCGCGGCCTGCCAGTTGCGGATCGCGAGCAGCCCCGCGTATTCGCCCTGAGCGCCAGAATTGGGCTGGAAGGACACGGCGGAAAACCCGGTGATCTCGGCGAGCCACTCGCCGAGTTGCGCGAGCATCGCGCGGTAGCCCTCTACCTGATCGGCCGGCGCGTGCGGATGGATCTGCGCCCACTCGGGCCAACTCAGCGGCGCCATCTCGGCCGCTGCATTGAGTTTCATCGTGCAGGATCCGAGTGGAATCATCGAATGCACGAGTGAGATGTCGCGGTTTTCGAGACGCTTCAGGTAGCGGACGAAATCGGTCTCGCTGTGATGCCGGTTGAAGACTGCATGGGTGAGCACGGCGTCGGTCCGCCGCAGCGCGACAGGGATCGACTCGGGCTCGAGGCTCAGTTGTGTCGCGTACTCGCGCAACTGTGTCAGATCCGGGCGGGTGCCCGTGAGCACGAAGGCGAGATCGGCCACATCATCGAGCCCCACCGTTTCATCGAGCGCGAGGGCGATGCGTCCCGGCTGTCCTTCTGCAGACAGATCGCGCAGATTGATCCGGAGCGTCCGAGCGCGCTCGAGTACTGAACCGTGCGCTGCGCCAACCTCGATCATCACGGTGTCGAAGTAGTGATCGGAGAGTGGCTTCAGTTGCGGTGCGATCAGCGCGACGAGGAGCCGCGCCATCGCGTTCACCCGGGCGGCGATCCTGCGAAGGCCCTCCGGGCCATGGTAGACCGCATAGAAGCCGGCCATGTTCGCAAGCAGGGCTTGGGCGGTGCAGACGTTGCTGGTTGCCTTGTCCCGCCGGATGTGCTGTTCGCGGGTCTGCAGCGCCATGCGCAGCGCGGGCTTGCCCGAGGCATCGCGCGAGACGCCGATGATGCGTCCGGGCATCATCCGCACCAGCGGCTCACGAACAGCCATGAAGGCTGCATGCGGTCCGCCGTAGCCCATCGGTACGCCAAAGCGTTGCGCTGAGCCAATCGCGATATCGGCCCCCATGCTTCCGGGCGATGCCAGCCACATCATGGACAGTAGATCGCAGCCCACCGTCACCACCGCGCTGCCCGTTTTCAGGCTGGCAATCACCTCGCTCAGATCGCGAATGCGTCCGTGGGTGTCGGGGTTCTGGAAATGCGCGCCGAAACAATCGGAATCGAAATCGCTCTCGTTGCGGATCACCACCTCGATGCCCAGTCCGCGGGCGCGCGTGCGCAGCACCGCGATCACCTGCGGATGGGTGCCCGCATCGACCTGATAGCGAGACGACGAAGCCTTCGATGCGCGCCGGGCTACCGCCATGGCCTCGGCGGCAGCCGTGGCCTCATCGAGAAGCGACGCGTTCGCAACCGGCAGCCCGGTGAGGTCGATCACCATCTGCTGGAAATTAAGGAGCGCCTCCAGCCGCCCCTGAGCGACTTCGGCCTGGTAGGGCGTGTAGGCCGTGTACCAGCCTGGGTTCTCGAACACATTGCGGCGAATCGGCTCAGGCGTCAGGGTGCCGTAATAACCGCCACCGAGGTAGCTGCGCCACACTTGATTCTTTTGGGCGAGTGCGCGCAGTTCGGCAAGGGCCTGCGCCTCGGTGGTGGGCGCTGGCAGCGCAAGCGGGCGAGCGAGGCGGATGGGCGCTGGAACCGTGGCATCGATCAGGTCGGCCCGCGAACGCCGCCCGAGCACTTCGAGCATCGCGTGCTCGTCCGCGCCCGAGGGGCCGATGTGCCGCCGGTGAAATTCATCTTCGCCGAGGAGCGCGTCGATCCCGCGACCCTTGAAGTCGGAAGCATTCATCATGGGCCTCCGGATCAGGCTGCGCCGGGGCCGGCGCCATAGGCTTCGGCACTCAGCAACTGTTCGATCTGCGAGGGGTCGGCGGGACGCATGCGCATCAGCCAGCCCTGGCTGTAAGGCGATTCGTTCACAGTCTGTGGGGCCTCGCCCAGCGCCTCGTTGATTGCGATCACCTCACCGTCGATCGGGGCATAGACGTCCGAGGCCGCCTTGGTCGATTCGACGACGATGCAGGCCTCCCCTCGCGCGAGCCTGCGCCCCGGTGCGGGGAGCTCGACATAGACGAGTTCGCCCAGCGCATCTTGTGCATGGTCGGTGATGCCCACGACGACGGTGCCGTCGGCTTCGAGGCGCACCCATTCGTGGGTTTCGGAGTATTTGAGCGAGGCGGGCAGATTCAAGGCGAGCTCCGTGGACAAACCGCAGCCGTGCCGGCCGCAGCAGGTTGGTTGGGAGCCCCCTCTGTCCGTGGTGCCTGAGACATTCAGCCATGTCGGTCCGGGGTCGGACAGGCACAGACCTGTTTCCTTCGGCGAGCCACCTCCATGAATGGAGCGGCTTCTCTCCAGAGTGCCTGACCCGCGGCAGTCCTTTTGCCTGAGAGTTTCTTGGGGCGATACACCTTCGGCGCCGGCCGCTCGGACGTCCAGCCTCAAAGGGCACGAACGCGTCGCAGTCGATCTCTCCCGCCGCGGGACAACGGGCGAGCTCACTGTGCCAAAAGCCGCAAAAAGTGTCAAACGAGGGCGCTCGCAGCTTCGGTGGCCGATTGCTGGTCGCTCTGGATGGGGGGCGCCGAGCGGTTGGGGTTTGTGAGGTCGGGCTTTCGCCGGACGGGCCCGGCCGAGCGCAGAACCCCATGCGCCCGCCGACCCGCCCGCCTGCGCCCTCCCGGGCGAGACCGCAACCGATCGTCTGCACCCTTCTGCGCGTGCCCGCAACCGACCGCCGGAGCCGCTCGCTGTGTGGTGGTTGGGTCTTGTGAGGTCGGGCTTTCGACGGGCGGGCCCGGCCGGGCTCAAAACCCCATTCACCCACCGACCCGCCCGCCTGCGCCCTCCCGGGCGAGACCGCAACCGGTCGTCTGCGTCCGCCAGTGCGCGCCCGCGACCGACCGCCGGAGCCGCTCGCTGTGTGGTGGTTGGGTCTTGTGAGGTCGGACTTTCGGCGGGCGGGCCCGGCCGGGCTCAAAACCGATCTGAGGCCCGAACACGCCCCGGCCAGGCCACCAGTACGATGCCCGTGCACGCACAACCCAGCGCGATGCCAAAGGTGATGGAGAGGGGCTCTCCCAGCGCCAGGACGCCTACGCCGCTTGCCGCCAGAGGCATGGCCAGCGCGAAGACGCCGCTGTGGCTGGCTGGCACATGGCGCAGACCCGACAGCCAGAGCCAAGTCGAGATCATGCTGGCTGCGAGCGCGTAAAAAACCAGCAGCGCCCAGCTGCCCGCGCCGACCGAAGAAAAATCGAAATAAAGGGCCTGCCAAATGCCCAGGGGCGTCATCAGGGCCCACCCCACGAGATTGATCAAGGCGGATATGCGTCGCGCCGACATAATGCCGCTCAATCCCTTGCCGAGGATCACATAAAGCGCCTCGCAGCAGGCGCAACCGAAGAGGAGTAGCGGACCCAGCCAGGGGCGTTCCGCCCGCTCCGATCCGACCACTTCTTCGAAAACTCGGGCCCCGGAAGGTCCCACCGACAGCAGCAGCATGCCTGCGATGGCCAGCGCAATCGCCAATCCGGTCCGCCATTGCAGGCGTTCACCCAGCATCCACCACGACAGCAGCGCGACAAGCGCGGGAATCGATGCCAGCACCACGCCCGCCGTGGCGGCTCCGGACAGGGCTACGCCGTAAAGCATGAAGATGGAAAACAGAAAATTACCGAACAAAGACAGCAGGATCAGGTCCCGCCAGATCGCACGATTGGGCCTCGGCTCATGCTCCGGGCGCACGAGCCAGGGCAGCATCACAACAGCCGCAATGCCGAAGCGCAGCCAGGCCAGCAGAAAAACCGGAAACAC
>JBIKTA010000142.1:0-6379 GCA_044348315.1 Burkholderiaceae bacterium
CACCAGATTGCCCCCCGACAATGAGGTCGCGGTCATCGCCCGCCCACGCGGCCGACGCGGCGAGCGCAGCACCATCGCAGCCTCGTAGAGCTCATTGCAATCATCGACGCGGATGATGCCCAACTCATCCAGTACCGCGCTCACCACCTCATCGGCTCCGGTCACGGCGCCCGTATGGGAAGCGGCCATGCGGCTGCCGGCCTCCGAGCGTCCAACCTTGACCATCACGATGGGCTTGCCGAGCTCGGCGGCACGCGCTGCAAGCGCGGCGAGACGCTCGCCGCTGCCGATCCGCTCGGCAATCGCCAGCACCACACGTGTTCCTGGATCCTCGACCATGAAGGCCATGTAGTCGATCAGATCGAGGTCTGCGTCATTGCCGCAACTGATCTGGTAGCTGATCCCCAGGCCGAGTTCCTGCGCGCGCCACATCACATTGACCTGACCCGCGCCGCCCGAATTGCTGACCACGCCGATATCGCCGGCAGGCCGGCGGGGGCCACGGATCGATGCGGTCGAGGTCATCGCGACCCGATCGACGAAGTTGACCAGGCCGTTACAGTTGGGGCCGACAAATCGGATGCCGTGCTCGCGGGCCACCTCGACGATGCGATGCTGTAGCGCGCGCCCGGCTTCGGTCGCCGTCTCGTTGAAGCCGGCGGAGAACACAGTCGCAAAGGGCACACCCATACGTCCACAGGCGGCCAGCGCGTCAGGCACCGCTTCAGCCGGCAATACGATGCCTACATGATCGGGCACTTCCGGGACCTGCTCTATGGCGCGGTAGCAGCGCACGCCGAAGACTTCGCTGCGCTTGGGATTGATCGGGTAGAGCTCGCCCTGAAAACCAAAATCGAGCAGCTCGCGGATACAGCGACCGCCAAATTTGCGCAGGTCTTCGGTCGCGCCGATATACGCTATGCGCTTGGGAGCAAACAGGCGTTTCAGATCGGGGAAGGTGATCATCCCGGCAGGTCCATCAGTTGTCAGGTTGGCGAATTGTCGAGCGGGGGACAAGGGGCGTATCAGTCCTCAATGATGCGTCGGCCCAAACCCTCCAGACCGTAAAAGCGCAGCACCTCTTCAACGCGCTCGAGCGGTGGCCGATCATTGAAAAAGCCGCGCTCGCTGGGCTTCATGCCAGAGATCGACTTCAGATCGCTAAGGGTCTCAGCCATCTTGAAACAGGTGGCAATGCCGTCAATCACCGTCGCTCCACCGATCTGATTGATACCCTCCTCCGCCAGCAACAGGTTCAGCGGCATCTCCCCCGGTACGATCACATCCGCGCCGAACTCATGGGCCAGTCGCTCACCTTGAGCGCATACCGCATCGATCACCGCAGCACGCGCTTCGGGGCGGGCCAGAGCTTCACACACCTGGTCAAAGTTGACCCCAGCAGGAAGGATGCCGGCAAAGCGCTCAGACACGCCCCACTGGCGCAACTGCTCAGGCCAGTAGTCGGCGCGCTTGACATTGAAAAACAGCATCCCCACCCGCCGGCCATACAGACCCGACAGGTGGAATGCGGTCTCGCCATAGCCCACCACGGGCATATCCACCAGCGTGCGGATCTCGCCGATCATCGGACTGGGCACGCTCGCCAACACCATCGCGTCAAAACCCTGCCGCTGAGCCTCGAGTGCCGCGGTGATCCATTGCAAGCCATGCAGCCAGACCAGCGTGCGATAGCGGATATCCGTGCCGGGATAGGTACTCGAATACGTGCCAGGAATTTGGCCGTGGAGCACAACCTCGGTGTCTGGACGCACCACCTTGCGGATACGCTCGCCCAGCATCCGGCGATAATCGGGCAAGTCGCCCAGTACGGTAAAACTCTGATGCCAGATGCGCAGACCCATGTCGGCTCCTAGTCGATCGTGATGTTCAGGCGCTTCATCAGGGCACCGATCCGGACCAATTCGGTGTCCACAAAAGTCGCAAACTCGTCGCGCTTCATCACGCGGGGCGCGCCGCCGAGCTTGCTCATGGTCGAGCGTACAGTGTCGTCCTGGGCCGCGCGCGCAAGAGCGAGGTGGACCCGTTCCACGGCTGGGTCGGGCGAGCCTGCCGTCATGAACAAGCCAAACCATCCGGTCGTATCCACATCAACGCCCTGCTCCACTGCGGTCGGCACTTCGGCCAGCTGCTCAGCGCGCGTGCGCGCATTCACCGCGAGCGCGCGCAGCTTGCCCCCACGCACTGCCGTCACCGCGACACTCATCCCGGTGATGATGTAATCGACGCGCCCGCCAATGATGTCGTTCATCGCAGCGGCCACGCCCTTGTAGGGCACATGCAGCGCATCGATCTTGGCCGCGGCATTGAAGACTTCGGTCGACATCCGGATCGCAGTCGCCGCGCCCGCCGATGCAAAGGACACCTTGCCGGGGTGAGCACGGGCAAAGCTGACCAGTTCGGGCAGGTTCTTGAAACGGCTGTCCGCGGCAACCAGCACCACCTGAGGTCCCGACAGCATCATGGAAACCGGAACCAGGTCGGCCTTCAGGTCGTAGGGGAGCTTGCGGCCGCTCGCGGAATTGATGATCCCTGAGTCGCCCAGCACCAGCAGGGTATGGCCATCACGTGGCGCCTTGGCAACCGCATCGGTACCAATGATGGTGTCGGCCCCTGCGCGATTGCTGACGACCACCGGCTGACCAAGGTCGCGGGTCAGGAATTCGGCGACCGTACGGGCCAGGATGTCCGGCGGGCCCCCAGGCGGGAACGGAACCACCATCTGCACCGGTCGGCTGGGCCAGGCCTGTGCCTGAACAGACGATGGGCTCCACGGTGATGCGGCAGTCAGCCCGAAAGCTGCAAGCGCCAAAGCCGCCCGATGCAGGAATCGGTCGACGGCGCGGTCACGCCGGGATACGGGCTGTGCGCACCCGTTCTGAAGCTTGTTTGGCTGCATGGTTTCTCCTTGATCCGGTTTGGCGTGTGTGTGGCCAATTGGCTTGTGGGTCTGTCCGGGGGACTCGCTTCAGGTGTAGACCAGGGTCTGTCGGTAGCGTAGCAACAGTTCCTGCTTCGCGGTGGCAAACTGACGCTCGACCACCACGAACACCATCGGGCCCTTGCGACCGTTTTTTTCAAAAATGTCGGCATAGCGATTGACCACGCTGACCCGCTCGCCCAATTCGGCGTAGCGAAAAAACTCGACCTCGACGCCGGCGTTGAGCAGCCGTTTGAGTGGGATGGGCACCGGGGGCAGCGCGAACATTGCCATCGGGCTCTTGGAGCCATCGTAGTCCGCATCCTTCCAGGCCCGCTCAAGAGGGTCAGGATCAGCCGGCCCCCTCTGAAACATATGGACTGGAAAAAGCGGCGGGGCCACCGGGCCGCCATATCGGGTTGAACCGGCAAAGTCGGGATCGCTGAAAATCGGGTCGGGGTCCATGATCGCGTGAGCCATGCGTCGGATGCTGCCGTGCTCGACCGCATCGCAGGCCCACTGCAGAGGCGACTCGACACCGATCAACGCACGGACGGCATCGTTCACATAAAGTGTGTCAGGTTCAGCCATGGTGCAAACTCCGCGCGAGTGCCCTGATCTCGAAGCGTCGCACCTTGTTGTTGCCCGTCATGGGGAAGCTCTCAAGCAGGTGAATGGCGCGCGGCACCTTGTAGGACGCGATTCGGGCGCGACAGTGTTCGATCAATACGCTGGCGCCCGGCGCTTGGCCGGGGCGCGGCAGCACCATCGCCACGGCAACCTCACCCAGGCGCTCGTCGGGCACACCGACGACGCAGGCGTCGGCGACCGCAGGATGCTGCCGCAGCAGATTTTCAACCTCGAGCGGGGAGAAATTTTCGCCTCCGCTTCGGATCAGCTCCTTGATGCGGCCCAGAAAACATAGGCGACCCTGGGCATCGATGGCCCCGAGATCGCCGGTCCGAAACCAACCCTCGGCATCAAAGGCGGCAGCCGTCTCGACCGGCATGTCGTGGTAGCCCCTCATCAGGTTCCACCCACGGATCTGGATTTCCCCGGACTCGCCCGGTGCGGGCGACGGGCCACCCAGGATTCGAGGTTCGATCCGTACTTCAATCCCCGGAAGCGGCCGGCCCACGCTCCCGATGCGGGTCTCGAGCGGGTCATTGGACGAGCACAGTGTGGTGCAACCGGTGGTTTCACTGAGGCCATAGAGGCTGCAGACCTGGACCCCCAGCGCAGTGATCCGCCGCAGGTCGACCTCGGTGCCGGTGGTCCAGGCACGGCGCAGCGAACTCAAGTCATACCGCCCCGAATACGCCTCGTGCCGGGCAAAGAAGTCCTTGAAAAAATTGAACCCGTGATAAACCGTGCAACGTCGCTCGCTGATCGTGCGCAGCACAAGCTCGATGTCATAGCGTTCGATCGAATACACGGTCGCGCCATGGGCAAGGGGCGCGACGAACGCATGCATGGTGCCCGAGACGTGGAAATAGGGTGCTGGACTGAAGAAGCGATCCTCGGGGGTCAGGCCCTGCGCCAGACCGACCTGATGGCCGGTATGCGCAAAATTGCGCTGCGACAGCACGGCCCCCTTGGGCAGCCCGGTCGTGCCGGAGGTGTACTGGATCAGAAACGGGTCGTCGGGCAAAACGCCGACACGCCGCTCGCGCAGGCGCACGGCGGCCTGCTGAAGAGCCGGATCGACGCCGAACAACTGCTCGATCGGAACGGCCCGGACCGCCGCAGGCCATGATGCGGCCGCCAGGATCACGGCGCGCATCGCGGGCAGACGATCCGATCGGCCCCGGGTCATCAAGCCGGGAGCGATCTCGTCCAGCAGCGCGACAAAATCGGTCCCGGCATACTGGTCAGCCATCACCAGGGCCGAGGCGCCGCTGTGGGCCAACAGTTGGCGCGCCTCATCCGCCTTGAAGCGGGTGCTGATCGGCACCAGTACCGCACCGATCCGTGCCACCGCATGGAACAGCTGCAACCATTCGATGCGATTACTCAGCCAGACCGCGACACGATCCCCCGGGCCGATCCCCAGATCGATCAGGCCCAATGCCATCTGATCGGCGCTGCGGCATAAGTCGCCATAGGTAATCGACTGTTCGCCGATACAAAACGCGGGTTTGTCGGGAAAACGCGTCGCGACCCGGTCGAGCGCATCGGATACCCGATCGCACGGGCTCTCCTCAGAACCCCAGCCGCCGTGCTCCCCGCGAACGGCCTTCGACTCGAGGTCTGTCATGGCCTGACCTGAGCCATTGCAGGCTCGTCAGCCGGCGGCACAAAGGGATAAGGGATCGCCGGTCCCCCCCGGCTGGGCAAGACGACCACGGCCTCACCGGTGGTGGCGCAAACACCGCGCTGGTTTTCGAGTCGAATCTCGCAATCCAGCAGGCCGTAGGGTCCCAGCGCGTACTTGCGCACGACCGAGCCGCCTGCCGTCAGCGTGTCACCCGGCAGGTCCTTGTCCCTGAACTGGAAGCGTATCTTCCAGAGCCAGCCCTGCAGCCCCACCCAATCCTTCATCATCTGAACCAGCACATGCTGCTTCCAGGAGCCATTGACCAGGATGTCAGGCAGCCCATCGTGACGCATCGCGAAGTCGCGATCGTAGTGAATACGATGCCAGTTCTCGATTGCAGCGCTCCAGCGCATGATGTGCATCGAGGTCATCGGCCCCTTCTCGAGCGGCGTGATGGACGCCCCGACTGCGATATCGTCGAAATAGAGCTGTTCCGGAGTCATCGGGTTTCAGTCAGGGTGGCGGGTGATCATCTTCCCGGGATCAGGGTGCCTGCATCAGCGGATCAACGGGCCAAGCCGGCCGCCTTCAGAATGGGCGCATAGGTCGCGCGCTCGGCCACGATCATCTTGGCGGCGGACGGCCCATCCATGTAGTAGAGCGCCTGCTTCATCTTGGCGAAGTCGGCCTGAACCGCCGGGTCTTCGATCAGACGCTTGACGGTATCGTGGAGCCGCTGCGCGATGGGTGCCGGTGTGCCGCGCGGCACGAACAAGATGCCGATCGGGACTTGAATCGGCACCTCGAATCCCTGCTGCTCGAAGGTCGGGACGCTCGGGGATGCGGTGGTGCGCTGCTTGGCATACGTCACCAACGCGCGAGCACGGCCGCTCTCGATCAAGGGTGCGGCGGCCACCTCGGTCAACGAGGCGAGCGGGATGTGACCGCCCAGCAGGGAGGTGATCAAATCAGAATCCCCCTTGAACTGGACATCAGTCAGCGAGATCTGCGCAACGCCCGCAAATACGGTCGGCGCCATGAAGCTGACTGATCCCTTGCCCTGATGGCCAAATCCGATGCCAGGCGACGACTTGGCTGCAGCGACCAGGTCGGACAGGGTGCGCCAGGGCGAATCCGCCCGGACGACGAGCATTTGAGGGGCCATTTGCCAAGCGATGATCGGA
>JBIKTA010000143.1:0-6357 GCA_044348315.1 Burkholderiaceae bacterium
CAATGCAGGCCTCGCACCATCTCATGCTGGCTCACGGGCTGGCGTGTCAGGCACTGCGCAGCCGGACGAAAGCCGAGTTGGGCATCGTCTTCAACATGTCCCCGATTCACCCGCTGACGGAGGACCCGGCGGATCAGGCGAAGGCGAGGATCGATGATGGCCTGATCAACCGCTGGTACATGGATGCCGCCCTCGAGGGACGGTATCCGGAGGATGTTCTGGCGCATCTTGGACGCGACGCGCCACGGATGGAATCCGGCGACGGTGCCTTGATGCGTCAGGCGCTCGACTTCATCGGCGTCAACTACTACACCCGCAATTTTGCAACCACTGGAAACCCCTGGTCTGCCGAAGCCAGCGGCGCATCGGTTACTGCAATGGGGTGGGAGATCTACCCGCCCGGCCTGACCGAGTTGCTCGTGCGCCTGTCCAGAGACTGGAACTGTCCGAAGTTGCTGGTGACCGAAAACGGCGCTGCGTTCGACGATGTGATGGTCGACGGCAAGGTTGACGACCATGCGCGGGTCGACTACCTCGCTCGCCACATCGATGCAGTCGACGAAGCAGTCAGGCAGGGCGCGCCCGTCGGGGGCTATTTTGCCTGGAGCCTGATGGACAATTTCGAATGGGCTTCGGGCTATGCCAAGCGATTCGGGATCGTCCACGTTGATTATCAGACGCTCGCCCGTACTCCAAAGCTGAGCGCGCGATGGTACGCCGATCTGCTGGCTTCGCGCAGTTCGCGCGCCGGGGCAGGCCCTGGCGAACGGTCCGCGGGCTGAGGGGGCAGGCACCGTGGCTGAAGTGATCCTCCGAAACCTCTCGAAGTCCTTCGGGTCGAACGACATCCTCCGAGGCATAGACCTTGAGGTTCGAGATGGTGAGTTCGCCGTCTTCGTCGGCCCGTCGGGCTGCGGAAAGTCGACCACACTGCGCCTGATTGCGGGGCTCGAGACGCCAGGGGGCGGAGAAATCTGGATCGGTGGCACGCGCGCCGACCGTCTTCCGCCGGCGCAGCGACACGTCGCCATGGTGTTTCAGAACTACGCGCTCTATCCGCACATGAGTGTGGCCGACAACATGGGGTTTTCGCTTCGGGTCGCGGGGCAGTCGCGGTCGGCGATTTCCGAGTCCGTGGGCCGTGCGGCCGAAATCCTGCGAATCGGTCATCTGCTCCAGCGGATGCCCAGACAGCTATCAGGCGGCGAACGTCAGCGGGTCGCCATCGGACGCGCCATCGTGCGCCAGCCCAAGGTCTTTCTGTTCGATGAACCGTTGTCCAACCTGGATGCTGCGCTGCGCGTGGAGATGCGGCTCGAGCTGAGGCGCCTGCACGAGACCCTCGGCACCACGATGATCTATGTGACCCATGATCAGACCGAGGCGATGACTCTGGGGGATCGGGTCGCGCTCTTCAACCGCGGAAATCTGGTTCAGCTCGGCTCGCCCCTCGAGTTGTTTGATCGGCCGGTGGACCGCTTCGCTGCCCGATTCCTGGGCTCACCGCCGATCAATCTGCTGCCGGTTCAATGGGACGGGGCGAGCCAGAATTGGCTTCTTGCCGGCACGCAGGTTTCTGCGGACTGCATCGGTGGCCCTTCGGCCTGTCCGGACCCTGCTCGAGCGGTCTCGGTCGGGGTCCGCCCTGAAAATTGGCGGCGTGCCGGGCCTGACGAGGGTGGTCTGAGGCTGCGCGTGCGTCGGACCGAGCATCTCGGCGACAGCCTGCTGGTTTATGGCGAACTGGCGGGCTGGAGCGAATTGATCTGCATGCGGCTGGGCGTCGATGAATCGCAGCCGGCCTCAGGCGACGAAATTTCCGTGCGAGCGGCAGCGGGCCGGACGCACTGGTTCGATGGGTCGGAACGTCGCCTGTAGGCGGGAGTATCCGTTCGAAACATTTTTGAAACCGGTTTCATAAAGACGAGAGTCGGCCTTCGGGCTAGTAGTCCAATCCTTTTCAATCATCGAAGATCGCGCCCGAGCCGCCAATCGAGGCAGGTTCGGCACACTGGAGGGTGACACCATGACGCTGATGCAGTCCAAGGTTGAGAACGATTCAAGCCGCCTGGTCGGTGAAGTTCACGGGTCGCAGTCTGGGTTCGGTGGGCGTGCGCGCCGATCGCCGACGGGTGCCACGACTGCGGCGACCGGGGCCATGATCGACACCGGCCAACAAGCCAGACCGCAGGAATCTGCGGATTTGACACCCGTGAGCGAGCAGCGCGCCGATGCCATGGCGGAGCTCATCATCGATGGACCCGGGAGCGAAGCACTCTCGAGGCGCCGGTATGAGGAGGGTCTTGATGCCGCCAAGGCTGACGGCTTGTCGTCGGACGATGTGGTCGCCTCCGCCGCCACAGCGCTCGAGGTTGGCGCCGGGCTGACGGACCCGGTTGGCGTCGTCATTTCCGGGCTGCCCCAGGCAGCCCTTGCGGATTCGGGCGCCGACCTCTATGTACGTTCCGGCGCGTCGCGGACCGACGCCATGCCCGAAGCGGCCCCGAGCCTTTTCGGGGGCCTCGGCCTGGGCAGTCTGTTTGCCGTGGCCGGCGGAATCGGGTTGGCCCTCGCCGGGGGAAGTGCCCGCACGTCCGCAGGTATCGCCCCACGCGAGCCGGTTTCGACCTCCCTCGAACTGATCAACGGCTACATTTCCGGGGCCACTGTTTGGCAGGACGACAACCGAAATGGGCAGTTGGACGCCGGCGAGCGATCCGCGCAGACCGACTCAAGTGGCAAGGTCACGCTCCTGGTGGATCCGGACGGTGGTCCGTTGCGCAGCACCGGCGGGGTGGATATTTCCACCGATGAGCCGGTCACGAACAACTTTGTCAGCCCGGCCGACGCTCGGGTCATCACGCCCTTGACGACGCTGGTCGCCGCGGCGGTCGAATCAGGACAGTCCCTGTCGCGCGCGCTGGCTGATGCACGGAAGGCTTTTGGTCTCAGCGAAACCGCGAATCTGCTCACGCTGGACGCGGTCGAGGCCTCGCTCGGGACCGGTGAGGCGGCTGAGGAGGCGCTCAGGATCAAGGCGGCCGCCGTCCAGGTTGCGAACCTGATGGACATGGGCGCGAGCCTGATCGAGGGTGCGGGATCCACCGCGGACGGTACGGCAATCGTGGCGGTAGCCCTTGCGCGAGCCGTTTCGGTGGCGGCGAACTCCGGGATCGATCTCGCATCGGCCGACCAGATCAAGGCGGTGATGGTCAATGCGTCGCGGACCGCCGGTCTGGACGCGTCGCAGTTGTCCCGAATCGATTCAGCAGTTGATGCAGTGGCTGTGGTCGCGGCCACGGCGAATACGCTGGTCGCGAGTGCCTCGCATGCGCTCGACCCGGTCGAGGGCCTGAGCCAGATGGCGCGCGCGCAGCGGATCGCGCAGGGGGAGGCCTCGGCTGCGATCCGGGATGCGGTTGCGCTGGGAGGCTCGGCGAGTGAATTGACGGCGGATTTCGGGCCGTCGGGGTTCGCCCAGAAGGCCACTGCGGTGACCGGAGGCATGATCAGTCCGGATCAACCCGTCCTCGGGATCGAGGTTCTCGCCCTGCCTGTCAAGCCGCCCGCCGGCTCGACCATCGCACTGCCGGCGCTGCCGCCGGCTGCAGCAATCAGTCTGGTGGGGAATGTCGCCGTGACGGGTATTCCCCCGGGCGCTGAAGCGAGGATAGGGATTGCGGTGGCGAACTTCGACGGAACGCTTTCGGCAGAGGACCTGCTGGTCAGCGGCGGCCTCGAAGTTGTCCAGGTTGAAGCCTTGTCGCCGAGTCGGTATCTGATAACGGTGCGC
The DNA here is from genome assembly GCA_044348315.1 of Burkholderiaceae bacterium. Taxonomy (GTDB): domain Bacteria; phylum Pseudomonadota; class Gammaproteobacteria; order Burkholderiales; family Burkholderiaceae_E; genus SYIM01. The sequence continues at coordinate 3,794 of JBIKTA010000143.1, forward strand.
GCGACGGAAGCGGCTTCCGGTGTGCAGTCGGTGAGCCTGCTCGCAGACTGGGCCGGTGAAGGCACCGGCACGACCGCCAAGTCGGTGGACTTCGAGGTGGTCGACCGATTCGAAATGATGGGCTTCGATGAAGCGACGGCCCGCGTGCTGCCCTTTGAAGGCGCGTTGGCCAGCATCGTCGAACTGTCGGACGGCAATTCGGTCGCGCGCTTCGACAAGCCCTCGGATGCGAAGCCTTACGCCGGTATGACCGTTGCGCTCAATAACGCCAACGCTATCGGAGTGGTTCCGGTCAGTGCCAGCAACAGCAAACTTGCGCTCTGGGTACACGCACCCGAGGCCGGGATGCCGATTCGCATGCAGTTAGCGAGTACAACGGCTGGGAAAGTTCACAAATTTCTGGACTCCAATTTTCCTCTGATTCCGGATGACCGTAGTTTTGTGGAGGCGGAAACCCTGACCACGCAGTCGGGCTGGCAGCGGCTGGAGTTTGACTTCTCGGAGCCAGTCGCGCGGTGGGTAGCGGTCTGGGACAGTCGCTACCCGGTTTATCTGGACCCCAGCCTGACGTACGATCAGGTTTCCATTTTCCCGGATTTCGATCAGCCTGCACTGGGGGATGTCTTCTATTTCGACGGACTCTCGATGGCGGGAGCGGCCCTGCCCCAGCCGGTGAATCCCCCGGTCGGATTTTCATCGATCGATTTCGAGTCGGGGCCCGGCGTCTACAATTTGGTCGGGTTTGGCGGCGCCAACGGTGCGCTCGACGCGGATCCGGAGGATGCTGCTAACGAAGTATTGCGGGTCACCAAGAGCGATACACCGGAGATCTGGGCGGGTGTCACGATCGCGACGGAATCCGGTAATCGTGTGCCATCGATCGAGTTTCAGCCTGGCAAGACTCAACTCGTAGCCGATGTCTGGTCGGCTGTTGCGGGCACCCGGGTGAGGATCAAGGTCGAGGATGCCTCAAACAGCGACGTCTCGGTCGAAGTCGAGACGGTCACGACGGTTGCAGGCTGGGAGACCCTGAGATTCGATTTTGCGAAGCAGGTTTCGGGTACGCCTGCAATCGACTTCGACGCCAACTACGACAAGCTGAGTGTTTTCTTCGACTTCAATGTCGCGGGCTCGGCGGGGCGAAGTTACCTGATCGATGAGATCCGCTTCATTGATCGGCCGTCCACGCCGCCGGGCAACCCGGTGCCGGCGGGCTATACGTTGGTCTTTGCGGACGAGTTCAACACCGAAGGCAAGACCAGCCCGGATTTCACGACCTGGACGCCGGACCTCGGCGACGGCTCAAAGCGCGGTCTGTCGGGCTGGGGCAATGGCGAAGCGCAGTACTACACGAAGGACCTCGATAATGTTTTTGTCGAGGATGGCAGCCTCCATATCGTTGCCAAAAGCAACGATACGGCGTCCAACACTCAGGATCGGGTTGGTAGCAACGGCCAGGTCGTACCTTTTGATGTCGGTATCACATCGGCTCGCTTGACCACGCGTGACTGGAACCTCGAGCCCTATGGCTACGTCGAGGTGCGGGCCAAACTGCCCGCAGAAAAAGGCGCCTGGCCAGCGATCTGGATGCTGGGCTCGGAGGGGCAGTGGCCGCGCTCGGGTGAAATCGACATCGTGGAGTGGTCAGGGCGCTTTTTCAATGATCGGACCGTCCAGGCTGCGTTGCATTACGAGAAGGATTACGGTGACACGCAGACCAAGGCGTCGACGACCCTCGCGAGCACGGTCGAGCGCTTCCACACCTACCAGTTGTGGTGGTCGCCCGATGAAATCCGCATTGGGGTCGACGGCGATTACGACTCTGCGTATTTCAAGTACGAAAAGCAGGACGACTGGGATGTCAGCCGCTGGCCATTCGACGACTCGTTCCATCTCATCATGAATGTGGCGGTCGGCGGTAGCTTGGGAGGGGATGGGTTCAATGAGGCGCTCGCCCAGGCGCCCTACACGATGGAAGTCGACTATGTGCGGGTGTACCAGGGCGAGGGTGAGGATGCGCCACCGGTATTCGAGTTGCTGGATTTTTCGGGAGACGGTTACCAGTTCAATGGTTTTGATGGGGCTGGGGCGGCGATTGTGGACGACCCGTCCGGGGTGTCGGGCAACAAGGTGATGAGATACACCGAGCAGGCGAATGCGAAGACGTATGCGGGCGTGAGCATGGGTCTGGACGGTGCGTACTCGGTGGATCCGATTCCGTTCGATGTGGGCGGGGGTCAGACGGTGATCAGCGCGCGGGTGTGGGTTGATCCGAGCTACGGGACGGGTCAGGTTGTGCGGATGCAGGTGGCGGACACGGCGGGCTCGAATGATGCCAATTGGGTCGAGGCCGAGGCTGTGGTGACGCAGACGGGCTGGAATACGCTGGTCTTTGATTTTGAGCAACCGGTCGAGCGGTGGGTCAGCAGCCTGAATGGCGGAAGCTCTGCTGCGATTGGTCTCGATGAGGGGGTCACCTACGACAAGATCACGATGTTTGTCGACTGGACCAACGGTTATGCCTGGAACGATGCTCAGGTGGGAACGCCGCCCAGTGCGGCGCG
>JBIKTA010000144.1:0-6265 GCA_044348315.1 Burkholderiaceae bacterium
AACCATCGGCATCATCGGCGCGGGCACCATGGGCAGCGGCATCGCGCACGCCTGCGCCGTGTCAGGCCTGGACGCGGTCATGCAGGACATCAATGAGGCCGCCCTCGACAAAGGGATGAAATCAATCGACGGGTCTCTGGCACGATTGGTGAAAAAGGGCAGTCTCGATGAGGCTGCTCGCGCGCAGGCGCTGCAGCGCGTGTGCACCACGACACGCACCGAGGACCTCGCAGGCGCCGACCTGATCATCGAGGCGGCCACCGAAAACGAGGCGCTCAAGCTACGCATTCTCGCTGCGGTCGAGGCCATTGCGAAGCCCGACACGGTGATCGCAACCAATACCTCGTCGATCTCGATCACCCGGCTGGCGGCAGGCCTCAAGACGCCCGAGCGCTTCGTCGGACTGCATTTCTTCAATCCCGTGCCGGTGATGGCGCTCGTCGAGGTTATTCAAGGACTGCGCACCAGCGATCAGACGGTCGAGGCCGTGACCGCATTTGCGCAGGCACTTGGCAAGACCCCGATCGGCGTCAAGAACAGCGCGGGATTCGTCGTCAACCGAATTCTCTGCCCGATGATCAACGAGGCGATCTTCGCACTCGGCGAGGGTCTGGCGAGCGCCGAGGAAATCGATGCCGGCATGAAGCTCGGCTGCAACCATCCGATCGGCCCGCTTGCGCTCTGTGACCTCATCGGACTCGACGTCGAGCTCGCCGTGATGGAGGTGCTCTACACGAGCTTCAACGACCCCAAATACCGACCGGCACCCTTGCTGCGCGAGATGGTCGACGCGGGACTGCTGGGGCGCAAGACCGGGCGCGGTTTCTACCACTATGGCGGCTGATCCCCGGTTTGCGAAACGCTGATCGAGTCAGCGCTTGCCTTGAGCATGCAACCGGGCAGGGAGGCCGGGGCGAACATGGAAATCTTTGACTACGACAACATTCTGCTTTTGCCGCGTCGCTGCGTGGTCTCGAGCCGGCGCGAATGCGATCCTTCGGTCGAACTCGGCGGCCGGCGTTTCCGCATCCCGGTCGTGCCCGCCAACATGAAGACGGTGGTGAACGAGACGATCTGCGAGCAGCTCGCAGGAAGTGGGCATTTTTACATCCACCATCGCTTCGACGTCGATACGGTCGACTTCGCCCGCAGGATGCGCGAGCAGGGTCTCTTCGTGTCGATTTCGCTGGGCGTGAAGGAGGCCGATCGCGATGCCGTGCGCACGCTCGCCGCCGAAGGGCTCGGCGCCGATTACGTGACACTCGACATCGCCCACGGACACGCCGACTCGGTACGCGACATGATCGGCTTCATCCGCGAGCATCTGCCCGCGAGCTTCATCATCGCCGGCAATGTCGGCACGCCCGAGGGCGTGATCGATCTCGAGTCCTGGGGTGCAGACGCCACCAAGGTCGGCATCGGTCCGGGCAAGGTGTGCATCACCCGGATGAAGACCGGGTTTGGCACCGGCGGCTGGCAGCTCTCGGCGCTCAAGTGGTGCGCGCGGGTCGCAACCCGTCCGATCATCGCCGACGGCGGCATCCGAGAACATGGAGACATCGCCAAATCGGTCCGGTTCGGGGCCACGATGGTCATGGTCGGATCGATGTTTGCAGGACATGAGGAGTCTCCCGGGGCGACGGTCGAGGTCGACGGCCGCCTCTTCAAGGAGTACTACGGCTCGGCCTCGGAATTCAACAAGGGGCATCGCAGCTTCGTCGAGGGCAAGCGCATCCTGGAACCGGTCAAGGGGCGCCTGGCCGACACCCTGCGCGAGATGGAAGAGGATCTGCAGAGTTCGATCTCATACGCGGGCGGACGCCGCCTGACGGACCTCCGGCGCGTAAATTACGTGATCCTTGGCCATGACAACGATTCGAGCTACCTGATCTGATGTGAACGCTTGGTCGGCCAGAGGGTGGTCGCGTCAAGGTGATCGCACCAACAGGGCCACGCCCTCGCGTGGTCGGGAGGCGGACGATCCGGCGCTGCGGCGACCGCTCAGCAACCAGGTGGCGGCTCTGTGAGCGCACCGTCGCCGAGCGCTCGCTGCATCAGGACCGTATCGACCCAGCGACCAAATTTCCAGCCGCTCGCCTGCAGCAGGCCCGCAAACCGGAAGCCGCACGCCGCGTGCAGTCCGATCGAAGCGGTGTTGGCACTGTCGCCGATCACTGCGAGCATCTGCCGGGCACCCGCCGCCTCGGCCCGTTCGATCAGCGCCTCGAGCAATTTACGACCGAGGCCGAGTCCCCGTGCGGCCTCCTCGATGTAGATCGAGTTTTCGACACTGAACCGGTAGGCCGGCCGGGTTCGGAAAAAATTCACATAGGCATAGCCCAGCACCCGGCCGTCGGATTCGGCGACCAGATAGGGAAAGCCGTTTGCAAGCACGTCGCCCCGGCGGCGGCCCATCTCGGCAAGATCCGGGGGATCGAGCTCGAACGAGGCACTCCCGTAGCGGACGTGGTGAGCATAGATGGCCTGGATCGAGACGAGATCGGCCTCGCAGCTGTCGCGAATCACGACCGATGCGCGCTCGGCGACCGGCAAGGCGTCCGATCTGCGCTCACTCATCCGAGCCTCCCTCGCCGCCCTGGCCGGCCACGCGCTGCGCGTCTCGCCACGCAAGCAGCCGCGCGGCACGCTCATCGCCCATCCGGTCAGCGAGTGCACGCTCGATCGGCACCCCGAAGCGCACGCTGACGCGATCCCAGACTACAAGCCGTTCATCAGGCTCGAGAATCAGCCAGTCGCTGATCTCATCGAGCGTGCGCGCACAGCCTTCGCAGAAACCACTGGCCGGATCGATCCGGCAAATCGTCACACAGGGCGAAGGCACATCGATCGGCGGCCCGGTCCGCTTCATGCTCCATGGCCTCTCGATAAAGTCGGCGCAGCCTCCTCAGCCGAACGCTCCGCTTGCACCGACGGCACCGCTGCAGCCTCCTCCAACGGGCCGATGAGGAGGAGTTCGGCCGCCTCGCGCACCTGCTCGCCCACAGCCGTCGCCAGCCTCAGAACCCGGCCCGCCTGGGATGCGAGCACGGGGTGCTCCATCTTCATCGCCTCGAGCACGAGCAGCACCTGGCCCCCAGTGACCCGGTCGCCTTCGGCCACCCGGAGCTCGACCACCTTGCCGGGCATGGGGGCCGTGACCGCGCTCGACGTCGGCGCACCGCCCTCGGCCACACGAAGCCGCCCGGCCTCGATCAAAGTGAAACGATGATGCGCCCCCGCCTCGAAGAGATGGAGCCGCTCGCCCTGCCAAAAGACCGATGCGGCAAAGCGTGATTCATCGACCAAGCCCGCAATCGTGGTCGCGCGGCAGCGCTCAGGAAAGAGCTCGATTCGAATGGGGCCCTGCGCGTCTTCGATCGTCCAGGCGCCATCGGGGAGATAACCGATAGCAAGTGCCATCGGCGGGTCCGCATCCGCCTCGCCCGCAAGATGGATGGAACTGCGGCCCCGGCCCGAGAGCCGCCACGCGTCGGTCAGGGACCAGGGGTTGACCCAGCCGGAGTCGGCCGCAGCCCCTCGGGCGGGGGCCAGTCCGGACGCCTGAATCGCCGACGATCCGCGCGCAAGCACCGCGGCGGCGGCGATCGCAATGACCCGCCGTTCAGTCGCAGCGCGTTCGGGCAGGAGCTCGGCCCGCGCGCGCTCGATCAGGCCCGTATCGAGCGGGCCTTCGACGAATGTTGTGCAAGTCATCAGTCTGGCAAGAAATGCCGCATTGGACGCCGGACCGACGAGCTCGATCTCCGCGAGCGCCTGACGCATCCGCGCGATCGCCATGCCACGATCCTCGCCCCAGCAGATGAGCTTGGCGATCATCGGATCGTAGTGCGGCGTGATCGTGTCACCCTCGCGAACGCCCCCATCGAGTCGGATCGCAGCCGGTCCGCCATCGGCGCCCTGAATTGAAAAGGTGCTCGCGCTCGGCAGGCGCAGGTGCTCGATCACTCCGATCGAGGGCAGAAAACCGCGTTCGGGCTGCTCGGCATAGAGTCTCACCTCGATCGCGTGACCCTTGATCGCAAGCGCCTGCTGCGAGAGGGGAAGCGGCTCGCCGGCGGCGACTCTCAGCTGCCACTCGACGAGATCCTGGCCGGTGATCATTTCAGTGACCGGGTGCTCGACCTGCAGGCGCGTGTTCATCTCCATGAAATAGAAGCGCCCATCGGGCTCGACGATGAATTCCACCGTCCCCGCGCCCTCGTATCTCACTGCGCGCGCCGCGGCAACCGCGGCCGCGCCCATCGCCTCACGGCGCGACGCCTCCATCCAGGGCGCAGGCGCCTCCTCGATGACTTTCTGGTGGCGGCGCTGCACCGAGCAGTCCCGCTCGAACAGATGCACGCACTGGCCGTGACGGTCGGCGAAAACCTGGATCTCGATGTGGCGCGGCCGCAGCAGATAGCGCTCGATCAATACGCGCTCATCACCAAAAGCCGACAGCGCCTCGCGCCGGCATGATGCGAGCGCCTCCTCGAACTGCTCGCCCGCCTGGACGATCCGCATACCCTTGCCGCCCCCCCCCGCGCTCGCCTTGATCAGCACCGGATAGCCGATCGCATCGGCCTGTCCGCGCAGATACTCGGGGTCCTGGCGCTCGCCGTGGTAGCCGGGCACGAGCGGTACGCGGGCCACCTCCATCAAGGCCTTGGCGGCAGACTTGCTGCCCATCGCCGCAATCGCCGCAGCCGGCGGCCCAATGAACACAAGCCCCGCGTCCGCCACCGCCCGCGCAAAGGCCTCGTTCTCGGAGAGAAAGCCATAACCGGGATGGATGGCCTGCGCGCCCCGGGCAAGCGCAATCTGGATCAGGCGCTCGCCTCGCAGATACGACTCGCGGGCCGGGGCCGGACCGATCCGCCAGGCCTCGTCGCATGCGGCGACGTGCGCGGCATCGCGATCAGCGTCTGAAAACACGGCAACCGTCTCCACACCCATGCGGCGCGCGGTGGCGGCGATGCGGCAGGCGATCTCGCCGCGATTGGCAATCAGGATGCGTTTGAACATGCGGGCCTCACATCCTGAAGACGCCGAAGCGTGTCGGCTCGATGGGCGCGTGCTGCGCGGCGGCAAGCCCGAGCGCGAGCAGTCGTCGGGTGTCGAGCGGATCGATCACACCGTCATCCCAGAGCCGCGCGCTCGCGTAATAGGGATGACCCTGGCGCTCGTACTGCTCTCGAATCGGGGCCCGGAAGGCTTGCTCCTCATCGGCGCTCCAGCTGCCGCCTCGCGACTCGATGCCCTCGCGACGCACGGTTGCGAGCACGGAAGCCGCCTGCTCGCCACCCATCACGCTGATCCGCGCGTTGGGCCACATCCAGAGAAAACGCGGCGAGTAGGCGCGCCCGCACATGCCGTAATTGCCCGCCCCGAACGAGCCCCCGATGATCACGGTGAACTTGGGCACGCGGGCGCACGCGACCGCGGTGACAAGCTTGGCCCCGGCGCGCGCAATGCCCTCGTTCTCATATTTTCGTCCAACCATGAAGCCGGTGATGTTCTGCAAAAACACGAGCGGGATGCCGCGCTGGGTGCAGAGTTCGATGAAGTGGGCGCCCTTCGCGGCGGATTCGGCAAACAGGATGCCGTTATTGGCGAGGATGCCCACCGCCATGCCTTGGATGCGGGCAAAGCCCGTCACGAGTGTGGTGCCGTAGCGGGCCTTGAATTCGTCGAAATCCGAGGCATCGACCAGCCGTGCGATCACCTCGCGCACATCGAAGGGCTTGCGGGAATCCGCAGACACGATGCCGTAGAGTTCGGCGGGGTCGAGCGCAGGGTCGATCGACGCGCAAACATCAGTCGCTTGCCCCCTGCCTCGATTGAGCCGCCCGACTGCGGCCCGCGCGAGCAAGAGCGCATGGCGATCGTTGTCCGCCAGATGGTCGGCCACGCCTGAGAGCCGGGTATGCACATCACCGCCGCCGAGCTCCTCGGCGCTCACCACCTCGCCGGTTGCCGCCCGCACCAGCGGAGGCCCGCCCAGGAAGATCGTGCCCTGATTGCGAACGATGATCGCCTCGTCGCTCATCGCGGGCACATAGGCGCCACCTGCGGTGCACGAACCCATCACCACCGCAATCTGCGCGATGCCGCGCGCCGAAAGATTGGCCTGGTTGTAGAAGATGCGCCCGAAGTGCTCGCGGTCGGGAAAGACCTCGTCCTGGTTGGGCAGATTGGCGCCACCCGAGTCAACCAGATAGATGCAGGGCAAATGGTTGTCCGAGGCAACTTCTTGCGCGCGAAG
>JBIKTA010000145.1:0-6253 GCA_044348315.1 Burkholderiaceae bacterium
GCCGCGATCGTCTCGCGGCGGATCCGGCTCTCGGCAAAAGCCACATCCTCGGGAATCGACGCGTCGAGGTGATGGCAGACCATCAGCATGTCGAGATGCTCGTCGATCGTGTTGACCGTGTAGGGCCGCGTCGGATTGGTCGAGGACGGCAAGACATTGGGCAGGCCGCAGACCCGGATGATGTCGGGCGCATGCCCGCCACCCGCACCCTCGGTGTGGTAGGTGTGGATCGTACGGTCGCGAAAGGCCTCGACGGTGGTCTCGACAAAACCGGATTCATTCAAGGTGTCGGTGTGGATCGCCACCTGCACATCGTACTGATCGGCCACGCCGAGGCAAGTGTCGATCGCGGCGGGGGTGGTGCCCCAGTCCTCGTGCAATTTCAGGCCGATGGCCCCAGCCCGCACCTGCTCGGCAAGCGCCTCGGGGTTGGAACTGTTGCCCTTGCCGGTGAAGCCGAGGTTCATCGGGAACGCCTCTGCCGCTTTCAGCATGTTGGCGAGGTGCCAGGCGCCCGGCGTGCAGGTGGTCGCATTGGTCCCGGTCGCGGGCCCCGTACCCCCGCCGATCATCGTCGTCACACCCGAGGCCAGCGCCTCGTCGATCTGCTGAGGACAGATGAAGTGAATGTGCGAATCGATGCCCCCTGCGGTGACGATCGAGCCCTCACCTGCAATGATCTCGGTGCTCGCGCCGATCACAATATCGACCCCCGGTTGAATGTCAGGGTTGCCGGCCTTGCCGATCGCCGCAATGCGCCCATCCTTGATCGCGATATCGGCCTTGATGATGCCCCACCAGTCGACAATGAGCGCATTGGTGATCACGGTATCGGCCACTTCGGCTCTCAGGCGCTGGCTCTGCCCCATGCCGTCGCGGATCACCTTGCCCCCGCCGAATTTCACCTCCTCACCGTAGACCGTCCGGTCGGATTCGACTTCCAGCCAGAGACCCGTATCGGCCAGACGCACCCGGTCGCCCACGGTGGGACCGTACATGTCCGCATACGCGCGTCGCGAAATTTTCATGATCCGATCTCCGGAAGCGGGCCGCTTACCCGGCCCTTGAAACCGTGGACGATCCGGGCACCCGACAGGGCGACCAGTTCGACGGTGCGCGACTGGCCCGGCTCGAATCGGACCGCGGTCCCCGCAGCAATGTTCAGCCTGAAGCCCAGACTCGCGGCGCGGTCAAACGCCAGGGCGTCGTTCACTTCGAAGAAATGGTAGTGCGAGCCAACCTGAACCGGCCGGTCGCCCCGGTTGGCCACCACGACTGTGCGCGTCGGGCGTCCGACGTTGAGTTCGATCTCGCCTTCGAGGGTTTCGATCTGGCCTGGGATCAGGGATTCGGTATCGGTCATCATCCTCTCTCCGCTTTCAGACGATCGGTTGGTGAACGGTAACGAGCTTGGTGCCGTCCGGGAAGGTCGCCTCGACCTGAATCTCGGGGATCATTTCAGGAACGCCCTCCATCACGTCCTCGCGCGAAAGGATGCTGGTTCCCGCCTGCATCAACTCGGCCACGGTTCTGCCGTCGCGCGCGCCCTCCAGGATGGCGGCGCTGATGAGCGCAACCGCCTCGGGATAGTTGAGCTTGAGGCCCCGGGCCTGGCGGCGCTCGGCGAGCAACGCCGCGGTGAAAAGCAGCAGCTTGTCGCGTTCACGAGGGGTCAGTTCCATGCTTTCTCCAGGTGTCTGTCAATCCAAAAACGCTTCGGCACGGAACGCTCGCACACGCGCTCCGCGTAGGGCCTCCGCAAGCTTGTCGGCCGGTTCATCATGTGGCCCAGATCCTGGGCGCGCACGCCGTCCGCCCGAGCAAGGCCGGACGTGCACTCGCCCAGGCCGCCCGCAGCAGCGCCCAGCCCGCCTCGGCGCCAGGCCCACGCCAACGGAGCACGGCCAGACCCGGCAGCTGCGTGATCCCCCAGTCGCCTGCGAAGGGCTGACCGGAAAGCGTCCGCACAGCCGCCACCGCCCGGCTGACCGGATCGTCGTCACCCGCGAACAACAGGGTCGCGAACGCCGGAGCGCCCGCAAGGCCGGTGCGAGCCGACAGCAGCGCATCGCCCCCAACCAACTCGGCCTGCTCGAAAAAGACGAGTTCGCCCTCGCGCAGCACTTCGGTCTGCCACTGCGCGGAACCGGTCTCAAAGGCCAGCCCCGAAGCGGGTCGCCCCAAGCAGACGAGCTCGGCCGCAACCAGCACGCCGTTGCCTGCGAGCTCGAAGCGGTTGCGCCAGCGCGCCTGCGCACCCGAAAAAACGATGGTCTCGAGCGGTAGCCACTCCACACTCGCGCCCTCGGCCACACTGAGCGATACGGTCTGCGAGGCCTCGGGCTCCGATGCAAGCGGATTGGCCCGGTACCACTTGGCCGCGCCCGGCGAGGTCAGGAGCGCCCGGGCCCCGGGTTGCGCCGTGATCTCGATCGCAAGCGCATCGCCCGAAGCGATACCACCGGGCGGGTGCACGATCACCTGGTGCCAGAGATCAGGCCCTTCGGGCGTAAAGCCCTTCTGGATCCGCAAGGGTCCGTGATGACTGCGCAGCACAGGCACGGTGCGCCCGCCGACCCGGGCGTAGGCCAGAGAGAGCCGGGCGTTCCAGCGGGCCGAGGCGGCAAGAGGAAGAGGTGCGTTCATCCAGAGAGTTTGAGAGGCGATCGATCAGTCGGCAAGCAAACCCGAGCGTGACGAATCAGATGCATCGTCTGGACGCGCAACGGGGCGAATTCCGCTGATGCAAGAGCTGCGCCTGACTCGGCCTCGAGCGCACCCGGGGCGCAGTCAGCGCGCAGTCGGTGCGCAGTCGCGCTGGACTGGGCACGGCCCCGCAGAGGAAAGCACCAAATCGGTGCGTGACGCACCGCAATAGCCCATCACCCCCGACCCCGTGGAACAGTTTCCAGCGGATGCCTCTGCTATCCTCCGACGTTTATCCAAACCGTCCAAAATAGCGTAAGAGCCTTTTCGCCGGACCAGGGATGATCTCAAATGACTGCGACGCTGACCGCCCCCTTCGACTGGAACCACAACTACCCTACCCATCGGACGCCGCTTTTCGCGCGCAATGTCGTCGCAACCTCGCAACCTCTGGCGGCCCAGGCGGGCCTCAGGATGCTGCTGAAAGGTGGCAACGCGGTGGATGCGGCGATCGCTGCGGCGGCCGCGATCATGATCGTCGAACCGGTCTCCAATGGCCTGGGCAGCGACTGCTTCGCGATCGTCTGGGACGGCACGCAGCTCCACGGGCTTAACGCCTCGGGAACGGCGCCGGCTTCCTGGGATCGTGCCTGGTTCGACCGGCACCACGAAGGCAAGATCCCGATGCGGGGCTGGGGCTCGGTCACCGTGCCGGGGGCGGTGGGCGGGTGGATGGCGCTGCACCGGAAATTCGGGACGCTGCCCTTCGGTGATCTGATGGAACCCGCGATCGAACTCGCCGCGAGAGGCTACGCGATCACGCCGGTCGTTCATCGCAAATGGGACGCTCAGGCTGATCTGCTCGCCGGTCAACCGGGCTTTGCCGAGGCCTTCCTGCCCCGGGGCCGAACGCCCATCATCGGCGAGCGCTTCCAGTTTCAGGCGGCCGCGCGCACCCTGCGGCGCATCGCCGAGACCGCCGGCCGCGACTTCTACGAGGGCCAGACCGCCGAGGCCATCGTGGCCCACGCGGCGCTCCACGGTGGCGGCATCACGCTCGCCGACCTGCGTGACTGGCAGCCCGAGTGGGTGGGTACGATTTCGCGTGATTACCACGGCTACTCTCTGCACGAGATTCCGCCCAACGGGCAAGGTATCGCCGCCTTGATGGCGCTTGGCATCCTGTCGCATTTCGATATCGCCTCGATGCCAGTCGACTCAGCGCAGTGCAGGCATCTGCAGATCGAAGCCATGAAGGCGGCGTTCTCCGAGGTCTACCAGCACGTCGCCGACATCCGCTACATGACCGACGTGACGCCCGCTGACCTGCTCGACGACAACCGGCTCGCGGGACTCGCAGCGCGCATTCGAACAGACCAGGCCACCGATTTCGACCATGCCCTGCCGCCCAGCGGCGGCACGATCTACATGACCACCGCAGACCAGCACGGCATGATGGTGTCGTTCATCCAGTCCAATTACATGGGTTTCGGCTCGGGCGTAGTCGTGCCAGAGGTCGGCGTCTCGCTGCAAAACCGCGGCTACGGTTTCTCGATGGAAGCCAACCACCCCAACGCCGTCGCGCCAGGCAAGCGCCCCTTCCACACGATCATCCCTGCCTTCCTGATGAAAGAGGGGCGCCCGCAGATGAGCTACGGGGTGATGGGCGGCAACATGCAGCCCCAGGGTCACATGCAGACGCTGGTTAGGATGGTTGATTTCGGTCAAAACCCGCAGGCTGCCTGTGACGCGCCGCGCTGGAAAGTGGGTAGGGGTCTCGCGGTCGACATCGAGACTTCGATGGAGGCCGAGGTCGTATCCGAGTTGCGCGGAATGGGCCACAGCATCGAGGAGGCGCTCGACCCCTATATGGACTTCGGCGCCGGCCAGTTCATCTGGCGCCTGTCCGACGACATGGAAGACGGCTATGTGGCCGCTAGCGATCCCCGTCGCGATGGTGCCGCGGTGGGTTTTTGAATCGGTTTCCAGCCGCCACCGTTTGATCCTCTGGAGGAATTCACCATGAGCAGCAAGCAATACGAACCCGTCACGCCGCACAAGGTCGCCTTCGTCGGGCTCGGCGTGATGGGCTACCCGATGGCCGGACACCTCAAACGTGCCGGCCACATCGTGACCGTCTACAACCGTACCGCGGCCAAGGCCGATCGCTGGGCAGGCGAATATGGGGGCCATTCCGCACCGACTCCCCGACAGGCCGCGCACGAGGCTGACATCGTCTTTGCCTGCGTGGGCAATGACGAGGACCTGCGTTCGGTGGTGCTGGGCGAGCACGGCGCCTTCGCGGGCATGAAACCCGGCGCGGTCCTCGTTGACCACACCACTGCCTCGGCTGCAGTCGCCCGCGAGCTCTACGCTGCCGCGCGCCATCGCGACCTGCACTTCGTCGATGCGCCGGTTTCGGGCGGCGAAGCCGGCGCGGTCAACGGCGTGCTCACCGTCATGTGTGGCGGCGATCAGCCGGTCTTTGACCAAGTCAAACCGGTCGGCATGGCGTTCGCACGCGCGTTCACACGGATCGGCGAGAGCGGCAGCGGCCAGCTCGCGAAAATGGTCAACCAGCTCTGCATCGCCGGCCTGGTTCAAGGACTGTCGGAAGGCATCGCATTTGGACAAAAGGCCGGGCTCGACATGAAGCTCGTGCTCGATGTGATCAGCAAGGGTGCCGCGCAGTCCTGGCAGATGGAAAACCGCGGCAAAACCATGGTCGATAATCAGTTCGAGTTCGGGTTTGCGGTGGACTGGATGCGCAAGGACCTGGGGCTCTGCCTCGATGAGGCCCGGCGCAATGGCGCGCGACTACCGGTCGCCTCGCTGGTCGATCAGTTCTACGGCGATGTGCAGCAGATGCAGGGCGGTCGATGGGATACTTCGAGCCTGATCCGGCGGCTGCGCGGCTGAACCGCGATTCAGCCGGGCGACCAACTGACCCGTCGCGACGGCGTCGGGCGGTTGTGCTCGGCCTGCCGTTTATCATCATGTTGTCAACCGGTTGTGCAGGAGCGCCGATGCGCTGGTTCGAAGGATCCCGCCCCGATCGGCTGGGCGTGAGCAAAGGCCAGCTTCAGCCTGTCGATCGAAGCAAACGAAACGCCGTGTCGAGCACCGCAGAGCCCCCTCACCGGATCGCCCCGTTCTCGACCGGCCCCGATCCCCGGACCGACCTTGCCCGGCTCGCCGCGCTGCTGGCGGCCAACCCTCGCGTCAAGATAATTGCCCAAGACAACGAATACATCCAGGCTGAGTTTCGTAGCCGATGGCTCGGCTTTGTCGATGACGTCGAATTCCTGCTGGTTCCGGCTGAACGACTGATCCACGTCCGGTCGGCTTCCCGCCTGGGCTATTCCGACCTGGGCGTCAATCGCGCGCGCATCGAATCGATCAGGGCAGCGCTCGCCGCTACGGCACAATAGGCGCCTGACCTTTCTCAGCCTGCCATTTTTTTCAACACGGAGCTTCATTCATGGCCTATCAAACCACCGCATCCGGTCTGCAATACGACGACATCGTCACCGGAGGGGGCGCTGAGGCTGCACCCGGCGCGCGGGTGCACGTCCATTACACCGGCTGGCTGTATGACCAGGGCGAG
>JBIKTA010000146.1:0-6241 GCA_044348315.1 Burkholderiaceae bacterium
GCTCTCTGGGTTGGTGATCGCCTTGATCGACACAACGATCTCGATCCTCGCCTGCCTGATCGTCTTTCCGATCCTCTTCACCTATGGGCTTGCACCGGACTCTGGCCCGGGTCTCATTTTTCTGAGTCTGCCGATCGCATTCGAAAAGATGGTCGGCGGCGCCCTGTGGAGTACGCTCTTTTTTGCGTTGCTGGCGGTGGCTGCTCTGGCGAGTGCGATTTCGATGCTGGAGGTGGTGACAGCCCACCTGATCGAGGAGCGCGGATACGGGCGGGTACGGGCTGCGCTCTCGGCCGGTGGCCTGATCACCCTGCTCGGCATCCCAGCCGCGTGGTCCGACAGCGTCTGGTTATTCGGTGAGGGCTTTTCAGGGCTGCTTCAGTTCATGGGCGGGCCCGACAGAAACTGGTTCAGGTCAATGGACTATGTGGCGAGCAACCTGCTCCTGCCCCTCGGCGGGCTGGGGCTTGCGCTACTTGCCGCGTGGCAGTTCGACGAGCGGTTACGACGCGAGCAGTTCATGAGTGGTACCTCCCTCCCGGCAGGTTACGGCCCATGGCTCGCGGCGCTTCGCTATCTCGCGATTCCGGCGATCGTGCTGATCATGGCGCGCTCATTCGTTGCGAATTAGGTGAATCGTCCGCGCATTCACTCGGTGGCCGTCTCCCGCTACAATCGCAGTCAATGAAAAGAGAAGAACTGACCCCGTCCGCCCGCTGGATGATTCTGGGCGGCGCCGCGCTGATGTTGACCCTGGCCATGGGCATGCGTCAGAGCATGGGGCTATTTCAGCCCCACATGATCCGAACGATCGGCATCACCGCGTCGGACTTCTCACTCGCCATCGCCTTGCAAAACGTGGTCTGGGGGCTGACCCAGCCCTTCGCCGGCGCGCTGGTCGATCGGTTTGGCGCCCGCTGGGTGTGCACCACCGGAGTCGTGATTTACGGCATTGGCATGCTCGTGGCCGCACATGCGACGTCGGCCTTGACCGTCACGATTGGCATCGGCATCTGCGTCGGTCTGGCACTGTCCTGCACCGCGTCCAATCCCACGATGGCGATCACCTCACGTACCGTGTCGCCCGCGCAGCGCAGCTTCGCGATGGGGGCCGTGTCGGCGGCGGGCTCGCTGGGTCTGATGGTCGCCTCGCCGCTCGCGCAAGGTCTGATTGTGACCTCGGGCTGGCAGACGGCAATGCTCGCGTTTTTCGCCATCACAGTAGTGATGCTGCCGGCGGCCTTCATGGCCGGGCGCGCTGACAAGATCGAGGTGGTTCGGGCGAGCGGCCCTGAGCAGTCTGTCATGCAGGCCATCCGCGAGGCGACCTCCCATTCCGGATACGTCGTGATGGCGCTCGCGTTCTTTGTCTGTGGTCTGCAGTTGGTGTTCATCACTACCCATCTGCCCGCCTACCTCGATCTCTGCGGGATCGACCCCTCGGTGACCGCTGCGGCGCTGGCCTTGATCGGACTCTTCAACGCGTTCGGATCGCTCTTTTTCGGCTGGCTCGGCGGCATTTTTCCGAAGCATCTGCTTTTAGGTGGTATCTATCTCACGCGATCCTTGCTTATCAGCGCGTATTTCCTTACGGTCCCTACGCCTACGACCACCCTGCTCTTTGCTGCCGCAATGGGCGCGCTCTGGCTGGGCGTGGTGCCGCTCTTGAATGGTCTCGTGATCCACCTGTTCGGGCTGCGCTACGTGGCGACTCTCGCGGGCGTCGCATTTCTCAGTCACCAGGTGGGGTCGTTCATCGGCGCTTACGGGGGCGGTCTGATCTACACCACGCTGGGCTCTTACGAATGGGCCTGGAAAGGTGCGGTGATCATCGGTCTGATCGCCGGCCTCGCGCAGATGACCATGAATACGCGCCCCGTCGAGCGGATGCGTGCGCCGGCGCCCGCGGGCACGAGTGCTTGAAACGCCCCACCCTCTCACCTCACCCGCCGCTCCAGTTCGATGACAGCGGCGCGCCCTTGAGCGCGCTGTATGGGGACATCTTTCGCAGCCGCGCGGGGGCACTCGAGGAGTCCCGTCAGGTGTTCGTCGAGGGCGTGCGGGTAGCCGAATCGGCCCAGGACCAGTCGGTCTTCACGGTGCTCGAGATTGGCTTCGGTCTTGGCGTCAATTTCCTCGCGACGCTTGAGACTTGGTTGCAGGCTGCCCCTGCGGCCGCGCGGCTTCACTTTGTTGCCATCGAGAAGCACCCCTTGGCGGTGGTCGATCTCGAGCGCGCTCATGATGCACTCCATCTGGATTCGCCTTGGGCCCGTCATTTGCGGGCGCACTGGCCGCCTGCAACGCCCGATCTGCACCAACTCCAGTTCGCCGGCGGACGGGTGCTTCTGTGGCTCGCCCTGGGAGACGCGGCGGACTGGCTGCCGCAATTGCGTCTGGCCGCCGATGCGGTCTACCTGGACGGATTTGCGCCCGCCCGAAACCCTGAATGTTGGGCGCCGGCCCTCCTGAAGGGCGTGGCGCGGCACTGCCGCCGGGGCGCACGACTCGCGACCTACAGCGCTGCGCGTCCCGTGCGGGACGCTCTGTCAGCCGTCGGGTTCGAGGTCGAACTCGTCCCGGGCTTTCGCCACAAGCGCCACAGGATCGCCGCCGTCTATGCCCCGAAATGGCGCACCTGGCCCGAGCCCGCCGCAGCGCCCCGTTGCCCCTCCCGCGAGGCGCTGGTCATCGGTGCGGGGCTGGCCGGCACCGCTGTCGCAGCACGCCTTGCCGAACTCGGCTGGTCCGCGACGCTGATCGATCAGGGGAACGCGCTCATGGGGGGCGGTTCCGGGCAGCCGATCTGCTCGGACCATCTGCATGTTTCGATCGATGACAATCTCACCGCACGGGCCAGCCGCGCAGCGCTCTTTCTGGCGCGCGCCAACCGGGCGCGGCTCCCCGGAGTGCTGCGGCAGCCCCCGATCGGACGGCTGCAGATTCCAGACGGCTCCGAAGAGTGCGAACGGATGCGCGCGTGCGTGCGCGCACTGGGATTTCCAAGCTCACTTCTCGCCTGGGTTGAGCGCGACCAAGCTTCGACGATCGCGGGCGAACGCCTCGCGAGCGGCGGGCTGTGGATGCCCGGCTGCGATCTCATCGAACCGACAGTGCTGGGGCGCGCACGATTGGTGGCCGGTGGCGATCGGCTGCGGGTGATCGCCAGCGTACGGGTCGAGGCGCTGCAATGGCGAGACGATGTGTGGACCGCACTGGGTGCAGGCGGACAGAGGATCGCCGCAGCGCCTGTGGTGATCCTTTGCAATGCCGGGGACCTGAATCGCCTGGCCGATCTGCGTTGCCTGTCACTTCGACCCGTTCGCGGCCAGACCAGTTGGCTCGACCCCTCTCCCCTGCCCGCCTTGCGATGCGTGCTGGGCGGGCCGGCGTATGCAGCACCGTCAAACGGCCGATTGCTGATCGGCGCCACCTTCGACGAGCAGGATCACATCGAACCGGATCGCGACTCAGACTTGAGCAATCTCAAGCGCTTTGCACGCATGCTGGGCCGTGATGCTTCGGGGCTCGAGCCGACGCTCTCGTCAGCCGTGGTCGGGACGCGTTGGGCAAGCATCGATCGACTGCCGCTGATTGGCGCCCTGCCCGATGAGCCGGCCGCACGGTCGCAGGCTGAGCCCCTCCTGCGCAATGCCAAGCTCGCGCTGCCGCGCCGTCCAGGGCTTTATTGCATCGCCGGCCTCGGCTCACGGGGCAGCTTGTGGAGCGAACTCGGAGCCGAGATGGTCGCCGCAGGGCTCGAAGGCTCGCCGTCTCCGGTTCCGCTTGACCTCGCCGAGGCTCTGGATCCCGCGCGCCATCTGCGGCGCGAGTTGAGACATCATCTTTCCCCCCATCGCCTGCCATGACCACCACCAAGACGACCCGCACACCCAAGCTGCAGTATGACTGCGCGAAATGCCCGGGCTACTGTTGCAGCTACCCCCGCATCGAGGTCAAACCCGCGGATGTCGAGCGGCTGGCGCGACATTTCGAAATCGCGCCCGAGGAAGCGGCACGAAAATTCACCCGCATCTACGATGATGACGGTACGCCCGAGCGGATCCTGCGCCATCGCAAGGACAGCGTCTACGGCTCGATCTGTCGCTTCTTCGATACCCGGGCGCGGCGCTGCACGATCTACGCGGCGAGGCCGCAGGTCTGTCGCGATTACCCCAATGGCAACCGCTGCGGGTACTACGTCTTCATCCAGTTCGAGCGCAAGCACCAGGGCAACCCCGATTTCATTCCCTCAGCCTGAGGGGCCAATGACGAGTGACTTTATGAATACTTTCCACACACCTCGCCTGGGTACGCCGGGCACCCCCAGTGCGCTGCGCGTGATGCTGCTCGGCGCAGGCGAACTTGGCAAGGAGGTCATCATTGCCTTGCAGCGCCTGGGCGTCGAGGTGATCGCGGTCGACCGCTACGCCGGCGCGCCTGGTCATCAGGTCGCGCACCACGCGCACGTGATCGACATGACCGATGGGGCGGCGCTCGAAGCCCTGATCAGCCGCGAGCGCCCCGACTGGGTGGTGCCCGAGATCGAGGCGATTGCGACGCCCACGCTGATCGAGCTCGAGCGGGCGGGTCGTGCCCGCGTCGTTCCAACGGCGCGGGCGGCCTGGCTCACGATGAACCGCGAAGGGATCAGGCGATTGGCCGCCGAAGAACTGGGGCTTCAGACCTCGCCCTATCGCTTTGCCGACAGTTTTGACGAATTGCTCGCTGCGATCGAAGGCGACTCCAGCGGCTCCGGTCTTGGCTATCCCTGTGTGATCAAGCCCGTCATGTCGTCGTCCGGGAAAGGGCAATCAAAAGTCGATTCGCGCGCTGAGCTCGATGCCGCCTGGGAGTACGCCCAGCGAGGCGGGCGGGCGGGCCGTGGCCGGGTGATCGTCGAAGGCTTTGTCCGGTTCGACTATGAGGTCACATTGTTGACGGTTCGAGCCCTGGGCACCGATCAACAGATCGAGACCCACTTCTGCGAGCCGGTCGGACACGTTCAGGTGTCGGGCGACTATGTCGAAAGCTGGCAGCCGCAAGCGATGAGCGACTCTGCGCTGGCGCGATCGCAAGACATCGCGCGGGCGGTCACCGGTGCCCTGGGCGGTTTGGGGCTATTCGGCGTCGAACTGTTTGTGCGGGGCGATGAGGTCTGGTTCTCCGAGGTGAGCCCGCGGCCGCACGATACCGGCATGGTAACGATGTGCACCCAGCATCAATCAGAGTTCGAGCTGCATGCGCGTGCCATTCTCGGCTTGCCGGTTGACACGCGGCTGCGCAACCCCGGCGCGAGCGCAGTGATCTATGGCGGTATCGACGCAGCGGGGATCGCCTTCGAAGGCCTCGCCCAGGCCCTGCAGATTCCCGAGACCGACATCCGTCTGTTCGGGAAACCCGAGTCCTTCGTCAGACGCCGCATGGGCGTGGCTCTGGCGCGGGCCGAGGATACAGACACCGCACGCGACCGCGCGAAGGCTGCAGCCGCTCGGGTGCGCCCCGTCAGGGGCTGAGGCCGCCTCTGATGCAACCCATCAACCCAGCGCGGCCCTCGCGTTCCTGAAGACTCGCATCCAGGGCGAGTCCTCGCCCAGTGCAGGATCCCGCCAGCTCATCTGGATCGAGCGGAACACCCGCTCCGGGTGGGGCATCATGATCGTTGACCGGCCATCCTCAGTTGTGAACGCCGTGAGCGCGTCCGGCGAGCCATTCGGGTTGGCCGGATATCGAAGGGCGGGCTGATCGGCCGCGTCGATGAAACGCATGCAGGCACGCGCATCGCCGGCCTGCTGGGCAGCATCGAATTGCACCCTGCCCTCGCCGTGCGCGACAGCGATCGGCATGCGGCTGCCCGCCATGCCAGCGAAAAACAGCGAGGGCGAGGCCATCACCTCGACCATCGTGAAACGCGCCTCGTATTGTTCGGAACGATTGCGCTCGAAACGCGGCCAGGCCGCTGCACCCGGGATGATCGACTTCAATTGCGACATCATCTGGCAGCCGTTGCAGACACCGAGCGAGAGCGTGTCGGAGCGCTCAAAAAACGTCGCGAACATCGCGCTCAGGCGCTCGTTGAAAAGGATCGATCGGGCCCAGCCGGTGCCCGCCCCCAGCACGTCGCCGTAAGAAAACCCGCCGCACGCCACCAGCGCCTGAAACGCCGCCAGATCCGCCCGCCCCTCGATCAGATCGGTCATGTGAACGTCGAAGGCGTCAAAGCCCGCGCGATCGAATGCCG
>JBIKTA010000147.1:0-6227 GCA_044348315.1 Burkholderiaceae bacterium
CGCGCGCTATGGCGGTAATGTGCCGCGCTTCATCGGCATCGTGATCGCCATCATCTGTTCGTTCACCTACGTGGTTGCGCAGATCTATGGTGTCGGTCTGATCACCACGCGCCTCACGGGCGTGGCCTTTGAGCTTGGCATCTTCCTGGGTCTCGCTGGTATTTTGGTCTGTTCATTCCTCGGCGGTATGAAGGCGGTCACCTGGACTCAGGTTGCGCAGTACATCATCCTGATCATCGCTTACTTGATTCCGGTGGTTTGGCTCGGAATGAAGCAGACGGGCTTCCCCTTGCCTCAGTTCACCTACGGCGCGCAACTCCAGAAGGTGACGGTGCTTGAGGACAAGCTGATCAAGGACCCCAAGGAAAACGAAGCGCGCGAGATCTTCATCAAGCGGGCGGCGGATGCGCGGGCCAATCTCAAGGCACCTGAGCAGGCGCTCGCCGATGGCAAGGCTGCTCGTGAAAAGGCAGTGGCCGATGCCAAAGCGGCGGGTAATGCCGATGCGATCAAGCGTGCCGAGGCGGCGCTTGCGGCTTGGCCGACGACCGTCGAGGCTGCACGCGCTCAGTGGAATCGCGAGGCCGCGCAGGGGGCTCGAGGGGCGCCGCTAACGCGTCATGCCGAAGCCTTCCCAGGCAAGGACGACAATGCGCGGGATGTGTCGAGACGCAACTTCCTGGCCTTGGTCTTCTGTCTGATGGTGGGTACTGCGGCCCTGCCGCACATCCTGATGCGCTACTACACGACTCCCTCGGTCAAGGAGGCGCGTGCGTCGGTCACCTGGTCCCTGTTTTTCATCTTCCTGCTGTACTTTACGGCGCCCGCGCTTGCGGTCCTCGTCAAGTACGTGGTCTACAACGATCTTGTGGGCACTGCGTTCTCGCAGTTGCCACAGTGGGTGCAGGCTTGGCAAAAGGTCGATCCATCTTTGTTGTCGGTGATCGATATCAACGGGGATGGCATCTTGCAGCGGGCTGAGATCGCGATTGGGGGCGATATCGTCGTGCTGGCTACGCCTGAGATTGCAGGGCTGCCTTATGTGATCTCGGGCCTTGTGGCGGCGGGGGGCCTTGCGGCCGCCCTTTCGACCGCAGACGGTCTGCTGCTCACGATCGCCAACGCGCTGTCGCACGATCTCTACTACAAGATGATCGATCCGAACGCGCCGACCTCCCGCAGGGTGATGCTATCCAAGATCCTGCTTCTGGTGGTCGCGATTCTGGCGGCCCTGGTCGCGGCACAGAAGCCGGCGGACATCCTGTTCCTGGTGTCGGCGGCATTCTCATTCGCTGCGGCGGGATTTTTTCCGGCGCTCACGATGGGGATCTTCTGGAAGCGCACCACGGGGATTGCAGCGTCGCTGGGCATGATCGCCGGTTTCGGTGTGACCTTCTACTACATGATCGTCAATCAGCCCTGGATGCGTGAGATTTTCCTGGGTATCCCCAGGTCGGCTCCCGTCACCAACCTCTGGTGGGACATCCAGCCGATCTCGGCGGGTTTGTTCGGCGTGCCAGTGGGCTTCGCGGTGATCATCATCGTGTCCTTGCTCACGCCTGCACCGAACAAGGAGATTCAGGATCTGGTTGAAAACGTTCGCTATCCCAATCTGAAGGCCGCCTGAGCCTTCATGCCGATGCGGTCGCCCCAGTGATGGGGCGCCGTGTCGAGCGGGATCATCCTGGCTCAGGTAGTGGGATCCTGGGTCGGGTCCCTGCGGTCACGGGGCGGTTCCTGCGAAGGGACCGCCCTTCTTATTTGCGCTCGGTATGAGCGCATGTCTGCTGGCCCATGCCTCGCTGCAAGGCGAGCACATCGAACGCTCAGTAAGAACTCTCAGTGACGACCCGCGATGAACCGGTGGCCGGCGGCGTGATCCCGCACGCCTTCGAAGCCCGCGCGCCTGACCAACTCGGGCACCATCGGCCACAAGCGCAGCAGAAGCTGGGCGGTGGCGAGCGTGTCGGCCGCAGCCTGATGGCGGGTGAGGCAACGGATCTGGTAGCGATCGAGCCAATGATCGAGTGGCCAGCGCCGCGGGTCCTGGTGTAGCACTGCGGCGAGCGGCTCCAGATCGAGCCAGGGGTTTCGAATCACTTCGCCGAGATGCTGCCTGCACGCCCGGTCGATCATCGTCTGATCAAAATCGCTGTGATAGGCAACGAGCGGTGAGTGCCCAACATAGTCTCGCCAGGCCGATAGCGCGGCCGTGGGGTCCACGCCGGTGCGCTGGGTACCCACTCCGATCCCGTGAATCAGGATGTTCTGCTTGTCGACTGCCTGTACCTTGCTCTCGTCCTGACGCAGCACGGCCTCGAAACTGTCTGTCAGCACAATGTGCGGGCGCGCCCGTGCACGCGGGGCGGCGTGGGCCTGCTCGAAATGAACCGCACACGCGGCAATCGCGAGCAGACGATCGCGCCTGGCATCCAGACCGCTCGACTCGACATCGACCAGCACCCAGCGGTCTGGCACGCTCGCGAGGCGCTTCGATCCGGAACCAGCGGACCACAGCCGCCGCCACCATCTTGAGACGTCCATGCTTGTCAGCGCCCGTAGTCGAGTTCGAGGTCCTTCTGCTGGTTCATCACGATGCGCAGCGACTCCTTGAGCATCCGGCGATCGATGTCATTGAGCCGATCAAGCGCGAGCAGGTTGGGGTTGCTTGAACCCGGCACGCCAAAGGTGCTTTGAGGCATCTGTACGCGCAAGCGCAGCATCTGAAGAAATTCGAATGCGGTCTGCACCGTTTCGCTGCGTTGAACGGGCGTGCCTCGCGCGGCCGCGACGGCTGCGAGCCGCTTGAGGGTGTTGACCTCTTCGATACCCTGCTCCAAGGCGCGAAGTCGGGCCACTGCGACCAGTACCCCCGCACCCACACGCTTCAGATCAAAACCGCCATCCTCGGTCTCGATTCGCCCGAGCCAGTCGAGCGGCGGGGGAGTGCGCAGCACCTCGGCCGCGAGGAGCTTGCAAAAGCGTGGTGTGGCAGCCGCCTTGTGCGTGATCAGTTCGCGCAAGGGGCGCACCCGTTCCTCCCGGCCCGCTATCGGTCGCAGATCGAAATAGATGCTCGCTGCGAGCAGGTGTTCGGGTGTGCCCTGATCGATCCAGCGGGCGAACCGCTCCTGCCATTCCTGGAGCGTCAGGCAGCACTCGGGGTTGCTCGCCATGACATTGCCCGTGCAGAGGGGAAATCCGCAGGCGGCAAGCGCTTCATTGACGGCTCGTGCGAAGCTCATCCAGGCGGGGCGGTCGCGTTGCGGATCATCGCTTTCGAAAATCAGGCCGTTGTCCTGATCGGTGGCAACCGTCTGCTCGCCTCGCCCCTCGGAGCCAAAAGCCAGCCAGCAGATCCGGTCGAGATCGCATCCGCGCGCGCTCGCAGTCAGTCCTACGATGCGTGCGGTCAGTCGGTCGTTCAACTGACTGATGAGTTCGGTCAGGGGCGTGGCTTGTACGCCCTGGCCGAGCAGACTCGCCGCAAACCGCCGCACTTCGGTTGCAAGCGTTTGCATCGATTCGACGTCGGGCGCGGCATCGATACTGGCCGACAGATCGCGGATCGAGAGCCTCTGGATCGAGAACAGATCACGTTCGGACACGATGCCCACCACCCGTCCGTCCCGGGTGAACGGCACATGGCGTACCCCCTGTCGGGTCATCAAGAGGGCGGCCGCCTGAGCCGATGCGCTCTCGGGTAGGGTATGAACCGGTGTGCTCATGACGGCCGAGATCGGTGTGTCGAGCGACAGTTGGGGGAGGGTGATGCGACTGAGCAGGTCGTGCCGCGTCAGGATGCCAATCGCTCTGCCTGTGTTGTCGCTGACAATGATTGAGCCGATGCGATGCTGGTGCATGCGCGCGAGCGCCCGGCCAATCGGCGTCTCGGGCGGGCAGTGCTCGAGGGCAGCTGAGCCGACTGCGGAGAGCGGCCGCTCGAGTGCCTGCGCAGCGAGATTTTGCGATGCGTAGGCGGCCTGCAGCGATTGTCGGGAGAGCTGCAAAAAAGCCTGCATCCGCCGATTGAGAACGTCGGCAAAAGGTGGGCTCATCGCCGTCAATTGATCGACAGTCGAATAGGCGATTTTCAGGCAGAAGGTGTCGCGGGTGGCTGTGTAGCGGGCGGTGACCGCACGTCGCCCCATGAGTGCGGCAACCGGCAGAAAATCTCCTGCCTCGTACTCGAAACGGCCCGCGTACAGCCCGCTCTGGCTGGAGCTGCCACTGACCGCACCTTCCCGGATCAGCAGCAGGTGGTCGACCACGCCGTCTTCGGGACTCGCCACGATCTCGTCAGGCGCGAAATAGATCTCGCTCGAGTGCGCGACGAAAAAGTCGACGTGAGCGTCATCCATTGCCGAGAAGGGGGGGTGCTTCTGCAGACGTTCGCGCAGCGATTCGGCCAGTTGCGCCGAGGCAAGTTTTCGTACGGGTTCGCTCTGCGGTCGGGTCATCGTGCGCTCCATGCCGCCATCAGCCCTTCAGTCCGACTACGGACTTGGAGCGCGGCACCAGCGGCCAGCTTGTTCCGTGAGCGGACGCGATGGCCTTACATTTCGATATCCATCAGAATCGCATCGATCCCGGCTTTTGCGCAAGCGTCATCGGCTTCGCCCCCAGGCGCCCCCGAGACCCCGATCGCAGCGACAACAGCGCCGGCGGCTTCGATGGGCAGGCCCCCTCCGATCGCCATCACATTCGGCGCGCCGCGAATGCCGCTCATCGATTTCCCCGCCTGGGTCTCGGCGGCCAGCGAGGTGGTCGTCATCCTGAAGGAGGCGGCCGTCCAGGCCTTGCGGGCGGCGACTTCGACGGTGTGGGCACCGGCGAAGCGATCGCGCAGATAGACCTGAAGCACGCCGCTCCGGTCCGTCACGGCCACGCCCACCTGGTAGCCTGCCTTGCGACAATGTTCGAGTGCGGTCTGGGCGGCCTTCAGCGCGGTTTCGATCGTGAGGCTGCGCGAGGCGAACGTGGCCTCGGCAGTCCATGCGGGCGGTGAGAAGGTGCCCATTGCAGTGACCAGAGCCGCTGCGGCAAGGCTGCGCGAAACGACGGCTGGCCGAGCGCGATGACCGTCGTCGGTGGATTGTTGTGACATCTCGTGTGCTCCGTTCAAACTGGAAATTTCGGCAGGTATGGGGTCTATCGTCCCGGGGGCCCGGCACGGTTGACGTCGAGCGTGTCTGCACGCTCAGCGCGAGCGGGTTGCCAGACACTCGGGCTCAAAGAAGACGTGCCAGATCCTGAATGTCTTCGGGGAACATTTCGCCAATTTCGACCTGCAACAGTCGGCTGTCCCGTCCGACGACCCAGATGATGGGCAGCCCCTTCGGCTTGCCGATCGCCTCCCACCAGCTACGGTTGAAGCGAGCCGTCGGAAAACGGTAACCGTTTTCGGCGTAATACTTCTTGATGTCGTCCACGTTCCGGTCGATGGACAGCCCCAGGACCTCGAGGCCCTTCGATGCGTGCTCGCGGTAGAGCTTGTCCAGCACCGGATTTTGCTTGCGGCAGAACGGACACCAAGTCGCCCAGAGCTCGATCACAACCAGCTTGCCTCGCCAGTAATCGGGCTCCCGAACTGAACCGTCGATCAACTGGGTCCGGGGAAACTGGATCCTGCTACCAATGGCGGGGGCATCGCGGGCGGGTAGCGGAGCGCTGTCACCCGTGCTTGCCGCGCCCGTTTGCGCGAGGAGCGTCCCGGGTAGGCCGCCTACTGCAACCAGCGATGCGCCTGTCAGGGCGCGGCGAGAAATGGACACAGCGCTGAGTCCGGTCAGAGCAGGGCGCGCAATAGCGAGGGCACCCATTCCAGTCAGGGCCGCCCGCCGTGAAAGGCCCGCCGCTGTGCCCGCGCCCGCACACTTTGACCGCTCTGTTGCCGCAGCGGGGTCAGTCCCTTGCCTGCCAGCCATCATCCTGCTCCTCCAACGCATCGGACCCGCCAAGATTACCGAACCCTTCAACCCCAGCCCGCAATCCCCGGGTTACCTTCGATGCCGATCAGCCGCGGCTGATTGAGCGTGCGCGGGCTGACGGTTTTCTTGGACTTCAGCCACTGCTCGACCACGTCCCAGATCGGCTCGCCCTTGGCGCCTTCGGCAACGGGCGCCCAGCCCGCGACCTTGTAGGTCTTCTTGGGGTCGAGCGGTACGCCTCCCAGGCGCATGTCGCTGATGCGCGCGCCGGCCTTCTCGCCTGGGGTGCAGGCCCAG
>JBIKTA010000148.1:0-6210 GCA_044348315.1 Burkholderiaceae bacterium
GACCACATGCATGCGGACGCGCGCCCGATCCACCTTGAGCATTTCGGCCAGAAGTCCCCTCATGGATTCGCTGCCCTGATTGCTGCAACGAATCTCGTAGGTCTCGCGCGCTGCGTCGTACCAGGCCAGAACCGAACGAGGCTCCATGGGCGCAGCCGACACCCGAGGGCAATCGGCGTGGGCGCGAACACGATAGAACGACTCGCCCAATCGCCGCTCGGTCTCGATCGGGTCGCCGTACTCGAAATCGAAACAGAGGTTGCCCGGCACCTCGTCATGAAGCAGCGGAGCCTCTTCCGCGAGGGCACGCTCGGCGCCGATCACAGGCGGAAGCGGCTCATAGTCGATCTCGATCCGCTCGGCCGCATCGAGCGCCGCCGTGAGCGACTCGGCTACGACCAGCGCAACCTCCTCACCGACAAAGCGAACGCGATCGCGCGCCAGAATGGGCCGCGGCGGGACGATCATCGGACGGCCCTCACGCCCAAGCAGAGGAACGGGAATCGACACATTTCCGAAGGCGTCTTCAGCAAAATCCGCGGCCGAGAAGACTGCAAGGACGCCCGGCATGCGTGCGGCTGCGATCGTATCCATGGCAACGATCCGCGCGTGCGCCCAATCGGAGCGTCGGAAGGTGGCGTACAGCGCGCCCGGCAGGGTCCAATCGGACGTATACCGACCCCTGCCGGTGACAAAGCGGAGGTCTTCGCGTCTGCCCTTGAAAGCGTCCGTCATAATGGACCGGACCTCGGAAAAGTCTTGGCGATTTCGGTCAGCGATTCGGCCATGCGGCGCGACGCGCCCGACAGACTACGGCTCGAATTGACCAGCACCTTGCTGCTTGCCGCCCGCAGACTATCGTCCGCGATCGGAATCGCCTTGACCGCGCGACTGCGCAGGTCGTTCGCCACAGCTAACCGCGGCAGCAGCGCCACGCCAATCCCGGTGCGGGCAAATCCCCGCAGCGCATCGATCGAATCGGTGATCATGACCGGCGCCAGCAACACACCCGCCAACTTGGCAGCATGATCGATCATGTGACGCAACCCGAAGGTTTCATCCGGCAGCGCGATCGGAAGACGCGCAACCTCGGCGAGACTGATCCGCGCCCGCCGCCTGAAGCCATCGAATCCCGGATGCGCCACCGCATAAATCGAGTCGCTCACCACCGCCACCGCATGCAGATCGGAATGCTCCGGGCAGTTGAAGGCGACACCGATGTCAGTCTCACCACTGAGCAGCGCGGCGATGATGCGATCGGAGCTCTTCACGCGCAGATCGCAGGTGATGGCCGGCCATTGCTGACGAAATGCAGCAATCGCCGGCAGCACCAGGCCATTGAGATTGCCCTCGACGGTCTGCACACGCACGTGCCCCCGGCGCAGTCCGACCAGATCGTCGAGATCGGCGCGGGCCTGCTCCATCGCCTCGATGATCTGGAGCGCGCGGCGCGCCACGATCTGCCCCGCCGGCGTGATGGAGATGCCTCGGCCATCGGATTCGATCAGCCTCACCCCCAGGTCGGCCGCAAGGCGCGCGATCTGCCGACTGATCGCAGAGGGCTCGACATCCAACACCTCGGATGCGGCACGCACCGAGCCCAGCTTGCTCACCATGAAGAAATAACGGTAGCGGGCAAGCGGGGTGTTGGGCATTCAGATCACCCGCTCGACCCGAATGCCACGCACATCCATTTCGTAATCCAGGGTATCGATGGGTGGCCGTACGAAATGCCAGGTGAGCCCACCGCGCATGGCCCCGCGCCGGACAATCTCGTCGCCCACGAAGGGGTGCACGTCATAGACCGTGTAGAGCTGGCTGCTGGTGGCGTCGGACCAGGTGAAGCCCAGCGCCGCCATGCGGCGCTCCATCTCGCCCAACACCCAGCGCGCTTTTTCGTGAATGGCATCGGGTGAACGATCGCCCAAGCGGATCGTGTGCTCGGCGTAGCCGCCCAGACCTTCGGGGCACTCGCCGCTACCGGCGACCACGAAAGTGGGACGACCCCGGTCGGTCGCGGGCACGACATGCGAGAAGGCGTAGAAGGACGGCACGGACGGGGGGTCGAGCTCGGGGCAGACGTTGCTGCGGGCGACGGGATTGCGCCCATCGCGAAAGATGCCCCATTTCTCGAGGGTGCCCACGTAGATGCGGTTGAAGGCCTCGAAGCCACTCTCGGTGAAGGGGGCGGGCGATCGCAACTCACAGGCGCAGAAGGCATTCAGGGGGAGATTGCGCGCGCGGAGGTAGGCCTCGATCCGCTCGAAGCCCTCGGCGAGCGGCACGGGCGCGTGGAATCGGACCCGCTCGATCTCGAAGCCGTCTTCGGCCGCAACACCGGCCGAGTACTGAAACACCCCCTCGACGTAACGATAGCCCGCTTCTGGAAAAACGATGGTCCGCCCCACAGGGAATCTCCTGGATTTGATCGAGTGAGTTGCATGTTCGACCGATCAAACCATTCCCGTCAAGAACCCTTTTGATGACAAATCGTTTACAAAACGGCAACAGACTGCCCGACCGGGACCTATTTGAGCAAAACCACTGGCGCGCCGGTCGCGAGGCCTTTGACGCGACGCACGAGGCGCTGATTGAAAGTCAGGAAACGCGAAGCGCGCGCGCTGCGGGCAAGATGCAAGGCGTCGGCGAAATCGAGCGCACGATCGAAGCCCTCCAACGCAAGGAGCACCGCGTCGCGATCCTCGATCGTCACATGTTCAATACCCATCAGCGATCGAAACACCCGAGAGATGTCATGGCGAGCCAACTCACAGTGACCCCGTATGACCCACTCGAACTCGAGCAAAACGGTCAGCGTAGTCCACCTTACACTGCAAGACAACTCCGCCTCTACGCGGCCAGTCCCACGAGCCAATCAGCCGCACGCTCGACGCTCACCCGACCGCGACGCTCGGGCTGACGCAAGTGTCGCGCCAGCGTGAGGCAGTTCGCCCGAGGGAATCGCTCGGCGAGGCGACTCAGGTAGGGTGGAACGGCGGGATCGGCAAGCTTGCACTCGATGAGGCCAAGCGGCTCATCGTCCTCGCAGACTGCGAAATCAATCTCCCGTCCGTCCTTGTCGCGGACATAGTGGAGGCCCACTGAACGCCCCTCGGCATCCTGCAGAAAACGTGCATGCGCAAGCAGCGCGGTGGCACACGCATTCTCGAAACGCGCGCCTTCGTCGCCCTGAACCAGCCCATTGTCAAAGAAGTAGACTTTCGGCTCCTTGAGCAGCGCCCGCGCGATATTTCGGTGAAAAGGGCGCACCACAAAGACGATCTGCAAGACCTCGAGGGTCTCGAGATACCGCGAGAGCGTGGTCGGCGACACCTGGAGGCCTCGGGCAATCGATGCAAGAGAGGTCGGTGATCCGACTCGCTGCCTCAGAAGGGTAACGAAGTGACGCATCGCGTTGATTTCACCCACCCGCGAGAACTCCAGGATGTCATCACGGATCAGACCCTCGAGGTAGAGCCGCCGCCAGCGTTGCGCGTCTTCGGGTCGCTCGGCCAGCAAGGGCTCCGGAAAACCGCCGCGCTCGATGATGCGAGCGAGAGCCTCCTCGGGACTCGCCCCTGTGGCTGCTGTCCACTCCCTCACTGTGACGGGGAGGAGATGCCAGACGAAATAACGGCCCGCCAGGGACTCCCCCGCCTGCCTTCAACTCGACCCGCCGATCTGTTAAAAAGGCGCTGGTGCAAAGTTGATCGGATGAGACAGGACCGTGACGTCACAAACGAACCGAAGCGAGACCGAGGCCGGACGCTTGATCCTCAAGGGGATCGTCAAGGATTTTGGCCCGACCCGTGTGCTCGACGGCGTCGACCTGGACATCCGCCCGGGCGAGTTCATGACGCTGGTGGGCCCCTCGGGTTGTGGCAAGTCGACCTTGCTCAGGATCATCGCCGGGCTGGAAGTCCAAAGCGCAGGCAGCGTCACGATTGCCGGCCGCAAGGTCGACGCGTTGCCGCCATCAGAGCGGGATGTGGCGATGGTCTTTCAGTCCTACGCGCTCTACCCGCACATGAGCGTGGGCGCCAATATCGCGAGCCCACTGGAACTCAGGCGTCTGCGCCTGATCGAGCGCTTACCGATCCTGCGCTGGTTTTCGCCGCGTCGGGCGCGCGTGATGCGCGAGATCATGTCCGAGGTCCGGGTGGTGGCCGAGCAGCTGCAGCTAACCGAGCTGCTCGAGCGTAGACCGGCCCAGCTTTCGGGCGGTCAACGCCAGCGCGTCGCGCTCGGGCGCGCGATGGTTCGCCAGCCGGCGGCCTTCCTGATGGACGAGCCGCTCTCCAATCTCGACGCCAAGCTGCGCGTTCACATGCGGACCGAACTGGCCGAGCTGCACGCCCGACTGGGCACGACCTTCGTCTACGTCACCCACGACCAGGTCGAGGCGATGACGATGTCGGATCGTGTCGCCCTGATGGACAAGGGCGTCATCCGCCAACTGGGCACGCCCTCCGAGCTCTACGATTCGCCGGCCGACCTCACGGTCGCGCGCTTCATCGGCAGCCCGC
This sequence comes from Burkholderiaceae bacterium, assembly GCA_044348315.1. Lineage (GTDB taxonomy): Bacteria > Pseudomonadota > Gammaproteobacteria > Burkholderiales > Burkholderiaceae_E > SYIM01. The sequence goes on from JBIKTA010000148.1 coordinate 4,527, forward strand.
CCATCAATCTGATCGAGGTCGACGCGGACGCGGAGCGCCAGATCCGGATCGCCGGGCTGAGTCTGCGCGCGCCCGAGACGGGGCGCCACACGCTCGGCATCCGGCCTGAAGCGCTGCAGCTCTCGGCACCCGGCCCGGAGAGCCTCGCCGCCCGCCTGCGTCGCAGCGAAAATCTCGGTGCCGAGTGGCTCCTCCACTTCGATATCGAACAGCGCGAGCCGATCGCGATGCGTCTGACAACGACCGAATACGCGGCCGTGCGACCCGCTGCGGGCGAGGTCCTGCACCTGCGCGCCACGCCCATGGGGGCGCACCTGTTCGGGCGGGACGGGGCGCGGGTCGGCACGGCCACTGAACTGGGCGTGGCGACATGAGCGCGAAAACCTGCGGGAGGGAGTCGGCATGATCTCGGCTCGAGACCGCGCCCAAGCTCGGGCGGGCGTGGCCTTCGCCCTCCCCGCCTTCGCACTGATCGTCGCCCTGCTGCTCGCGCCGCTCGTCGCACTACTTGTCCTGTCGGTCACCGACTATCGGCTGGGCGCGGTCGCCGTCCGATCGGTCGGGCTTGAGCATTACGCGGCGCTGTTTTCTGATGAAGTGTTCCAGCGCTCGCTTCGCAACACCTTTCTCTATGTCGCGTTCGTGCTCCCCGGCGCGGTGTTCGGCGGGCTCGGGGTCGCGCTGCTGATCCATGGCCGCACGCGCAGCCGCACCTTCTACGAAATCGCCTACTTCCTGCCTGTAACAGCAACGCTCGTTGCGATGGCAACGGTCTGGCAGTTCATGCTCCATCCCTCACTCGGCCCGGTCAGCACGCTGCTTGCGTGGCTCGGCTTCGGTCGGGTCGACCTGCTGAACGACCCGTCGCTGGCGCTCGGCACGCTCGCCTTGATCGGCCTCTGGCAGGTGATCGGCTTCAACATGGTGCTCTTTCTCGCGGGGCTCTCTGCCATTCCTCGGGACCTGTACGAGGCTGCGGCGCTGGACGGCGCGCGCTCGGCGGTCGACCGTTTCATGCGCGTCACCTGGCCGATGCTGGGACCGACGACGATGTTCGTGACCGTGACGAGCACGATCACTTCGTTCAAGGTCTTCGATACCGTCGTGGTGCTCACCCGGGGCGGGCCGCTGGGCTCGACCGAGACGCTGCTTTATGTCCTCTATCTGGAAGGCTTCCAGTATTTCCGCACCGGCTATGCGGCGGCGATGACGGTGGTGCTGCTCGCGTTCCTGGTGCTGCTCTCCATCCTGCAGGCCAAGGTCATCGACCGGAAGGTTCATTACGCATGATGGGACGATGGTTCACGCGCCTTCTGGCTCACGCTGTCCTCATGCTGGGCGCGGCGGTGATGCTCGCGCCTTTCCTATGGATGTTTTTGACATCGATTCGTCCGGCCGACGAGGTCTTCGGCGCGGTGTTCAATCTCATCCCGCGCCGATTCGCTGCGGTGGAGAATTATTCGAGGGCGTTCTTCGAGGGCAACTTGCTGCGCGCCATGATCAACGGCGCGCTGGTCTGCCTGGGCATCCTCGTCGTGCAGTTGCTCGCAGCGATCCCGGCGGCCTACGCGCTCGCCAAGCTGCGTTTTCGCGGGCAAGGCCTGCTGTTCGCGCTGGTGCTGTTTGGGCTCTGCGTGCCCATTCAGGTGCCGGCGCTACCGATCTATCTCGGGCTCGCCCAGGC
>JBIKTA010000149.1:0-6208 GCA_044348315.1 Burkholderiaceae bacterium
CTACCTTCCGCAGTTGGACCGTGCTGCTGGCCATCCTGGGTTTCAGTCTGAGCCTGCTGGGCACCTTCCTCGTGCGCTCGGGCGTGCTGACCTCGGTGCATGCCTTCGCCACCGACCCGGCACGCGGCGTCTTCATCCTGATCTTCCTGGCACTTGTCGTGGGCGGCTCGCTCCTGCTCTTTGCCTTTCGGGCGCCCGCGATTGGCAATGGTTCGAGCTTCGGGCTGATTTCGCGCGAATCGATGCTGCTCGCCAACAACGTGGTGCTGATCGTCGCGATGGCGGCTGTGATGCTCGGCACGCTCTATCCCCTCGCCCTCGACACCCTCGAGCTCGGCAAGATCTCCGTCGGCCCACCCTATTTCGACGCAGTGTTCTTCCCCTTGATGGCGCCTGCCATGTTCCTGATGGTCGTTGGCCCGCTTACGCGCTGGAAGGCAGCCGAAGTCCCGGATCTGGCACGCCGGCTTCGCTGGGCCTTTGGCGTCGCCGTTGCCGCCGCGCTGCTGCAGCCGCTCACCGGGGTCGGGTTTCGTCCCTTGGCCGCCATCGGACTGGCCTTCGGGCTCTGGATCACCGCCGGCGTCATGATCGGCATCCTCGAGATGCTGCGGGGCCCGGATCAGCGCCTGTCAATTCGCCGGGTCAGGATGCATGCGGCCAGCGTCTGGGGCATGCAGCTTGCCCACCTTGGCGTCGCGGTATTCGTGCTGGGCGTCACCATGGTCAAGAGCACCGAGACGGAGCGTGAGCTCAGGATGGCCCCCGGTCAACACGTGGAACTGAGCGGCTGGCGTTTCGATTTCAAGCAGCTGTCGACGGTCAGGGGCCCCAATTACGACGCCACCCGCGGACGCTTCGAACTGCGGCGCAGCGACGACCCGGCCGATGCGCCCCCGCGATCGGTCCTGTTCCCCGAGAAGCGCGTCTACCGCGCTCAAAATCAGCCGATGACCGAAGCCGCCATCGACCGCAGCCTCGTCCGGGACATCTATGTGTCGATGGGTGAGCCCCTGGGGGCTGACAACTGGGCAGTCCGAGTGCATATCAAGCCGCTCATCAACTGGATCTGGCTGGGCTGCGTCCTCATGGCCCTGGGCGGCTTCGTGGCGATTGCCGATCGTCGCTATCGGCGGCGGCTTGCTCAGCAGGAGGGACGCATCACGGCCGGCCAGAGCGCTGCAGCCGGCGGGGCCGCCGGCTGATCGAGAGGGCCCGAGCCCGATCGCGAGAGACCACGAGTCCGATAGGCTGAAAGTCCGCACGATGAAGACACTGCGTTTCCTGATACCGGTTGCCATTTTTGCGACGATTGGCTGGTTTCTGCTCAAGGGTTTGGATCGCGATCCCCGGCAAGTGCCCTCGCCTTTGATCAACAAGCCAGCCCCGGCCTTTTCATTGCCGCAGCTCGAGCAGGCAGGCAATTGGTCGCCCGAGTCGATGCGCGGTCAGGTCTGGTTGCTCAACGTCTGGGGCTCCTGGTGTGCAGCCTGCGTGATCGAGCACCCGCTTCTCAATGAACTGGCAGAGAACAAGGTGGTGCCGATTGTCGGACTGGCCTGGAAGGATGTCCCGGACAACTCGATCGCCTGGCTGCGCAAATACGGCAACCCCTACGCGGTCGTGGTCACCGACCGTGCGGGTCAGGTCGCGATCGACTGGGGGGTCTATGGCGCACCCGAGACCTTCCTGATCGACCAGCAGGGCGTGATCCGCTACAAGCAGATCGGGCCCTTTACCCCCGAGATCATTCGGGACGAACTGCTGCCGATGGTGCGCAAGCTCCAGAGCCGCTGACCCTCGAGGCATCGATCAATGAGCGAAACCGCTGACCCGGCCCGTCTGAAAAAGCTTTCCGAGGAGCTGCGCTGCCTGGTCTGCCAGAACCAGACGCTTGCCGATTCAAACGCCGAGCTCGCAGTCGATCTGCGGCGCCAGGTCGAGACCATGATTTCGGGGGGGCGTAGCGATCGCGAGATCCGCGACTACATGGTCGAGCGCTACGGCGATTTCGTCCTGTACCGACCGCCGATGCAGGGCAACACGCTGGCGCTCTGGCTCGGCCCCTTCGCCATGCTGGCAGGCGGCGGCCTCATCTGGTGGCTGGTGCAGCGGCGCAGTCGCCTTGCGGCACAGTCCAGCTCCGCCAACCCCGGCTCCGCGCAGGTGTCTGCCCCGCAGGATCAGGCGGCGCTGAGCAACCGGCGCGACCGCGCGCGTGACCTGCTGAGACCGCGCTGAACGCTGGAGCGAGGCAATCCCGAAGCGCGCACGCCGCCCCAGCTGACCGCTGAAGCAGGACGGCCCTCAGGCGCTCAGCCGGGTCGAGGCCGAGTCGATCTGCGCGCGCAACTCGGCGTACGACCAGGTCACCGGAAACTGCGGGAACTGTTGGGTGATCGCCTCGGGCGGATGAAAGAAGAACCCCGCATCGGCCGCACCCAGCATCGCCGTGTCGTTGTAGGAATCCCCTGCCGCCATGACCTGATAGTTCAGTGCTTTGAACGCGTTGACCGCTGCGCGCTTCTGGTCGGGCATGCGAAGCCGCCAGCCGCGCAATACCCCCTCACCATCGACCTCGAGCCGATGACAGAGCAGCGACGGCCAGCCAAGCTGCCGCATCAAGGGACTCGCAAACTCATAGAAGGTGTCAGAAAGAATGAAGACCTGGTAACGCTCGCGCAGGCCATCGAGAAAATCTCTCGCACCCTCCATCGGACCCATGCCCTCGATCACCCGCTGGATATCGGCGAGCTTGAGGCCATGGCGATCAAGCAGATCGAGCCTGAAGCGCATCAGCTTGTCGTAATCGGGCTCATCACGCGTGGTGCGCGAGAGCTCGGCGATACCGGTCCTGCGCGAGAACTCGATCCAGATTTCGGGAACCAGCACACCTTCCAGATCCAGACAGACGACCTGCACGATCACGCTCCTGGGGCAATGGGGACGGCCGCGATGATATCAGCGCCCCGACCGCGCCCGATACAAGGCGTCCAATGTGATCTTTCGGACCTCGATCTTGCTCTGCTCGATATGGGCGGTCAGCAAGCGCTCGGCCTCCTGCGCGCGACGGGCCTGCAGGGCCCGGATGATCGCACCGTGCTCGGCGTAGGTCGCATCGACGCGATGCTCCTTGGTGAAATCGAGCCGCCGAACGATGCGGATGCGATCGGTGATCTCGCGATGCGTGCGCGCCATTTCGGGGTTGTCCGCCTGCTCGACGATCTGCTGATGGAATCGCTCGTCCAAAACACCGATCTCGGCAGCATCGGCGGGTCGCTCACCGGCTGGGGCCAGCCAGATCGCCGCGAGGGCATCGAGCCCCGCACGCGAGCCTGATATCGCACAGCAGGTGCGAACGGCAAAACACTCGATCAGGATCCTGAAATCGTACTGCGCATCGATCCGATCGAACTGCAAGAGGGGCACGGCCCAGCCCAGCCTTGGAATGGTCTCGACCAGCCCCTCGTGCTGGAGACGCTGCAGGGCCTGCCGAAGCGGCGTGCGGCTGAGCCCCAGCGACTCGGCAAGTTCGGTCTCCGACAGGCGATCCCCTGGAAGCAGCTCGAAATCAAAGAGTTTGCGCTTCAGGCAACGGTAGGCCTGCTCGGCAAGCGTCTCACCTGATTCGGGCAATCGGATCGGGGAAGGCATGAGCGGGGTTCAATGCACTTTAAGGTCGCGTCAGTGTTTGAAGGGGTCACACGCTGCTGTGCGGCGACAGGTCGCTCGGAGCCTCAGGGGCTCCGACTTTCAAATGATAACGCCAGCCACCGCTTGCAGTGATGTCCTTCGCATCGACGAGTCCCCAAGGCTCGCAGATGAAGCCCTGCACCCATCGCCCGTCTTGCAGCTCGATCCGGCCCAGACCCAGTGGCGGCGCGATATCGGCCAGGAACGCGCCAACCGCATGAATTGGGAAGCCATAGACCTCGACTTCGATCGATGCACCAACCTCCGCGCAGGCGCGAAGATGAGGCTCAGCACCCTCCGCGCCGACCGGTCCAGCGTCGGCGACGCGCATGATTCCGGGACGATGGGGCGGCCCACCCGCCAGGGCGTACAGCCGGTAACGTGCCGCGGTTCGTGTTCGAGCCAAAAGGCGCGCGCCGGCCGCGACCACCTGATGGTGGAGCGGCATCCCCTCGAGGTGAGCCCCCACCACCGCAATCGGCAGCACCCGCTCGCCGGCCAGTCTCTCGGGCAATTCGAGCGACAGCTGCTCGGGCGCGGCCATGCGAGGACCGAGGCCGGCACCCACCGGGCCTTCTAGCCTCCGCTCCCAGGAAACGGCCCATGCAAGCAGTGCCGCGTCGCAGCCGCCCGGCGCGATGAAGCTCACGCCCCAAGGCAAGCCCTCCGGCGTGAACCCGGCGGGCATAGCGACCGCAGCCCACCCCAGCAGATTGACCGAGTTGGTGTAGCGACCCAGCCGCGCATTGCAGCCGACCGGATCCGAGTCGACGTCTGCGTGGCGCGGCAGGCGCGGCGCCGTCGGCAGCATGATCAGATCGACCGAGTCCCAGATCAGCCGGGCACGAGCTTGTGCTGCCTTGAGTGCGTAGAGACCCTCGAAGGCCTGGGTGGCGGAAAATCCCCGGGCCTTGCCGATGACCCGGACAACAGTGGGATCGAGGCCGGGGTCGGCCGCCTCGATCGCCGCTCCGGCAACGGTGTAGCGCTCGGCGACCCAGGGGCCCTCGTAAAGCAGCACGGCTGCATCGTCGAGCGGGCTGATGTCGATTGGAACAAGCTGATGACCCATCGAACGCAGTCGAGCCAGGGCCTGCTCGTAAAGCGGCCGCGCGTCGAGATCGTCGATCTCGGGATCGAAGGCTACGCCCACGCGAAGCTTGCGGGCAAACGCCAATCGCTCGGCCACCTGCGCGTGAAAGCGGAGTTCGTCCACCGGCCGCCCGACGGGGTTCGCAATGACCTGCAGGACCCTTGCCGCGTCGTCTGCCACCAATGCGAAGATCGATACGCAGTCGATCGAGGCGCAGGCCGGGAGGACACCGGTGGTGCTCACCAGGCCGGGGGTCGGCTTGAACCCGACCAGATTGCAGAATGCAGCGGGCACTCGGCCTGATCCCGCCGTGTCGGTGCCCAGGGCAAAGCAGGCCAGCCCTCGGGCGACCGCCGAGGCCGAACCCGAACTCGAGCCACCACTGATGTGCGCCTCTGAGAATGGGTTGGGCACCGCTCCGAAAGGCGAACGCGTCCCCACCAGACCGGTCGCGAACTGATCAAGATTGGTCTTGGCAAGCAAGACCGCGCCCGCGCGCTGCAGCAGTTCAACAACGTGCGCGGAGCGCGAGACCCTCGCATCGCGCGAGGGCAGCCCAGCGGTGCTTGGCCAGCCCGCGACGTCGATGTTGTCTTTAACAACAAATGGAATCCCGTACAAGGGCAGATCATCACCCGCACGCGACTCGATCGCGATCAACTGCGCGTCGAGTTGCTCGATGCTGCCGATCGAGATGAAGGCTGGATCGCCGGAGGGACCGCAGCCGAGCTCGCTCAGCCGCTGCCAGATAGGGGTGAGCACCTGCCTGGCGCTCGCGCCGGACGCGTAGGCCTGCTTGAACTGGCTGATCGAAAGCGGGCGTATTTCACTCATCGCAACCTCTCAAGAGAACACATCAAATCGATCCCGGGCACAGCCCTTCAGGTCCACGGGCATCGAGGGCCGCAGGCGGCCGCGGCGCCGCATCGATCAGCGAGCGGGTATAAACATGCGCGGGCGAGCGCAGAACACGTCCGGTTTCGCCGCTTTCGACGACCTCGCCCGATCGCATCACGATCACCCGCTCGCACATCAGGCGAACCACCTCCAGATCGTGGCTCACGAACAGGTAGGCCATGCCGAGCTCGCTGCGCAGATCGGCCAGCAGATTCAGCACCACCGCCTGAACCGAGACATCCAGCGCGGCGGTGGGCTCGTCCAGGATCAGCAATTCCGGTTCACTCGCAAGCGCACGCGCGATGCCCACGCGCGCTTTTTGCCCACCTGACAACTGGTGAGGGAGTCGATCAAGGAGATCGAGCGGCAGGCCGACCTGACGGGCCAGACGTTCAACCTGAGCCCGGGTCTGCTCAGCGTCTCTCACCCCCAGCAGGCGCACGATCGGGTCGGCAATCGATCGGGCGGCGGAAAGACGCGGGTCAAGACTATCGGTGGGGTCCTGAAACACCATCTGGAGCCGTG